>JAYVAQ010000022.1:0-2530 GCA_043750875.1 Rhodanobacteraceae bacterium | reverse complement strand
GTACGATTTAAGATGTAACGCAAAGTTTTGCTTTCCCCTGGCCCCAAGCTTCGCCTAAACTCAAGCTTATGAGCGAACAACGACCCATCACGATTCTATTTGCCGATATTGCCGGCAGCACGAAACTATTCGAAACCCGTGGTGACGTTGAGGCGCGTGCGCTGACTTCCCAGGTGTTGAATGCGCTGACGCAAATCACTCTCCGCCACAGCGGTACGGTCATCAAAACTATTGGTGACGAAATCATGTGTACCTTCCCGGGGCCATCGAACGCCTTGCATGCCTCGGTTGATATGCAGCGTCGCGTTGCTGGCGATTTAGCCTGGGCTAGAGATCACTTGGCGATTCGGATCGGACTACATCACGGCGAAGCGCTCATTGAAGACGGCGATGTCTACGGCGATGCCGTCAATACCGCGGCACGCATGGCGCAGCTCGCCAAGCGCGAGCAAATTGTCACGACCAGCTCCACGGTCACCGGGGTAAGTTCTGCGGCCACCTTTCGCATTCGCTCGCTTGGCGAGGCGATGGTCAAAGGCAAGCAAAACGGTGTCGACATCGTCGATTTACTTTGGCAAGAAGATAATTCCAACGTCACCATGGTGGCGAAAGCGATTCGGCTGGATCAACTGCCCAGTTCGCACAAGTTGGTAATGCGTACGCGTGGGGAGCTGACCGAAATTTCTGAGCTAAGCAATTCCTATGGCATGGGCCGTGATCCTGGCAATCAATGCATCGTTGACAACGAATGGGTATCGCGCAATCACGCGCTGATCGAGTTTTCGCGCGGCCAATTTTTAATTACCGATCGCTCCACCAATGGTACCTACGTCAAAATTGGCGCAGACGATGAGATTCGACTGCACCGTGACAGCATGCCGCTGCGCAAATCCGGCTCGATTAGCTTAGGTCAAGCCATGGAAAAAGATCCTGCCAGCGTCGTTTTCTTCCAGTGCACAGGCTGAGCGAATGACCGCGAATCGGATTGAATTCGGTCACGGAACCCACACCGGACTGCGCCGCGATCACAATGAAGACACCTATCACGCCGATGCGGATCTGGGCCTTTGGTTGGTTGCGGACGGCATGGGCGGGCACGATTACGGTGAAGTGGCCAGTGCGCTTGCACGCGAATATGTCGTCAAAGAGATTGCCGGCGGCAAGCCTTTAAGCGTTGCCATCGTTACCGCTGATCAAGAAATCATGCGCCACAGTGCTGAACGTCGCTCCGAGCGGCCGATGGGCACCACCGTCGTCGCACTTACGGTCAAAGGCTCAGACTTTGAGGTCGCGTGGGTCGGTGACAGCCGCGTTTATATGTATAACGGTGAGCTCAAACAACTGTCGCGCGATCATTCCTATGTGCAGGAACTGGTTGACACCGGTGTGCTGACGCCTGAGCAAGCGAAAACTAGCCCGCATCGCAATGTCGTTACCCAAGCGCTGGGCGTGACTGCGCCTGAGCAACTGCGAGTTGAAACCGTGCGCGGTACTTTGAAAGCGGGCATGCAATTTTTGCTGTGCAGCGATGGCCTTACCGAAGAAGTGGACGATAAGGAAATCGGCGAAATTTTAGCGCGTAACTTGAGCGCGCAAGAATCGGTCGATCATTTGATCCTAGCGGCACTCGATGGCGGTGGCTCGGACAACGTCACCGTTCTGCTTTTGAAGTGTGCTTAAAGTAAAGGTACTTTTTCTTTTCAGCATATCGGCGCACGCTCAGACTCATCTTTCTGACGCCAAAACAATAGGATATTCCCATGGGCAGAGGCCCCAGCATCGCTGGCCGTAAAGGTGCCGAAGACGCACGTCGCGGCAAAGTATTTACCAAGTTAATTCGAGAAATCACGGTCGCCGCGCGTGGCGGTGCGGACCCAAACGGCAATTCACGCCTGCGCACCGCAATTGACAAAGCGCTAACCGCGAATATGACCAAGGAAACTGTGGATCGCGCGGTCAAACGTGGCTCCGGCGCGGACGGTGGCGATGATATGGCGGAAATTCGCTACGAAGGCTATGGCCCGGCGGGCGTGGCGATCATCATTGAATGCTTGAGCGACAATACCCAACGCAGCGTTGCCGATGTGCGGCATGCGCTGAATAAACATGGCGGCAACTTGGGCACCAGTGGCTCGGTTGCGTTCCAGTTTTCCAAGCTGGGCGAGTTGGTTTTGGAAACACCAAACGCTAGCGACGAAGAAAAAGTATTTGAGCTCGCGCTCGATGCCGGTGCGGATGATGTGCAGTCTGACGACGGCTTTAGCACCGTGCTGTGCAAGCCCGAACACTTTGAGGCGGTCAAAAAAGCACTGAGCGGCGCGAAACTGAAAATGATTAGTTCTGATGTCGTGATGCGGCCGCAAAACTACACAGTTGTCAGCCCAGAGGCAGCAGAAACGCTGATTGATTTAATCGACTGGCTTGAAGATATGGATGATGTGCAGGCGGTTTATCACAATGGGGAATTGCCGGAATAACGGTGTCGCAACAAAGGCCGTTGTTGAGTCGCTCAGTAGTTACGTTTTAGGAT
>JAYVAQ010000021.1:0-3020 GCA_043750875.1 Rhodanobacteraceae bacterium | reverse complement strand
CAATGGTGACCCGTCATACCAAGGCGGGGATATTTTTCTGCGTGACTTGAGTGCGCTGGGCGTAGAGCCGGTGCAGGTGCCAGCGGGATCGAATTGGGGTTGGGCGCTGCTGGTGTTGGGTTTGTTGGGGTTTGGCATGCGGGCGAGAGCTTAAGGATTGAAACGCAGTTAAGCGCTAAGCCTCAGGCCACTCAGGCCACTCTGGGCACTTGCGCGCCGAGCACTTTGGCCATAACCGCCATGCGCACTGCCAAGCCATTGCTGACTTGTTCTCTAATCACGCTCTGCGATCCATCGGCGACATCAGATGCGATTTCGACGCCGCGATTCATGGGCCCCGGGTGCATGACAATGCAGTCCGATTTCGCGCGTTTGAGTAGCTCGGCGGTTAAACCATAATGGCGAAAGTATTCGCGTTCGGACGGTAAAAATGCGCCTTTCATGCGCTCGCGCTGCAAGCGCAGCATGATCACCACGTCAACATCAGTAATCGCTTCGCTCAGCTTTGCGAAATAATTAATGCCGAAATCAGAAAGATTCGGCGGCATTAATGTCATTGGCCCGCAAACCCGAATTTCCCCGGTGCGGAGTAAATTTAAGGCCTGGAAATCACTGCGCGCGACGCGCGAATGCAGTACGTCACCGACAATTAGCACTTTCAACTCGGTAAAATCCGGCTTGCGCTGGCGGATCGTCAACATGTCAAGTAAGGCCTGCGTCGGGTGCGCGTGGCGGCCGTCACCGGCATTTAAAATGCTGACGTGCGGCGCTGCGTGTTCGGCAAAAAAGCGCGCCGCGCCGCTGGCTTGGTGGCGCACCACAAACAAATCGCAGTGCATCGCTTCTAGGGTTGCCATCGTATCCAGCAGGCTTTCGCCTTTGCTGGCGCTGGATGAGGCAACATCTAAATTCACCACATCAGCGCTTAGACGACTTGCCGCCAGCTCAAAGGTGGTGCGCGTGCGGGTACTGGCTTCAAAAAACAAATTCACCACGGTTTTGCCGCGCAAAAGCGGCAGTTTTCGACTACCGCGCGCAGATAAAACCCGCAAGGTTTCAGCGGTGTCTAATAGCTCAATCAGTTGCGCGGGTTTAAGCGACTCGATGTCCAGAAGGTGGCGCAGCGTCATATATATCCCTTTTGAAGATTTCTAAAACCACGCTCCGTCATTGCGAACGAAGTGAAGCAATCTTGCCTTTTAACTCAATACAGTTGGAGATCGCCACGTCGCTACGCTCTGCGCGATGACGAATTTTCGTTCGCGCCGTTTCAGCGCTATTCCGGCGCACGCATGCGCCGTTCTAAGCTGAGCGGCGATGGCCCACGCAGTTTAATTACCTCAGCTTGCGCCAAACTAATGCGCAGCGCGCAAACGTCTGGCTGAATCGGCAGTTCGCGGCCATCGCGCGCGATCAAGCACACCAAGGTGATTGATTTCGGTCGCCCGTAATCAAACAATTCATTCATTGCGGCGCGAATCGTTCGCCCGGTATAGACAATATCGTCAACCAAAATAACATCGCGGCCGTTAATGTCTTCTGGAATATCGCTGGCGCGATCGTGCGTGTGGAGCCCGCTTTGGGCAAAATCGTCGCGATAGAAATTGATATTCAGCGCACCGAGCGGGCTTTCGATATTCAGATCCTGATGCAGCCGCCCAGCCAGCCAGGCACCGCCCGAGTAAATGCCAATCATCGCCGGCCGCAAAATGCCGCGATCCGCAAGATACGTTTGCAATGATTGCGTCAACTTTTGCAATAGCGATTCCGCATCAAAGCTCATAGTTGCATATCCATCGGTGTTGTTAAAACGGGGCGGGCAGAGCTAAGTTCGAGCAAATGCCGCTCCAAAATTACCGCAGCTGCCCAGGCGTCCACCGCTTGCGCCTGTTTGCGCCGGGCTTGACCGAGCGCACGTTTTTCTGCAAACAGCGCTTTGGCGTTGCGCGTGCTTGAACGCTCATCAACCAGCACCACCGGTTTTTTTAGCCTGATTGTCAACTCGGTGGCGAATTTGCGCGCGCGTTTGCTGATCGGCTGTTCCGCGCCTTCAATTGTCAATGGTAAGCCGACTGCGTAACCAAACGGTTGCCATTCGCGCTCTATTTTGCCAGCGCGCGCCAAAACTCTTCTTCGGGTTGCGCGGGAATGCTGCTGAGTGGACGTGCCGCGCCGGTAAGCGTTGAGCCAACCGCGATACCGATTACTTGCGTGCCAACGTCTATTCCAAGCCAAGTGGGATTGTCCATAGGCCGGAGGGTAGCGGCGGCGCTGGTTTAGAACAAGTTGTGTACGCGAAGTGTCCGAAAATGGGACTGCGATACATTCAATTTTCGAAATTGAACGGTGCGCGTATCGTTCGTGCGAAAGATTAAAACCAAAATGCTATTTGAAGCTGCCCGGCAAATAGGATGTAAAACTGCCTGATGTTTCGGCTGAATCCACCACAACTTGTGCTGCGGCTTCAATCGGCGCGGCTAAATTCACCATATTATTGATAATTTCACCATTTTCGCTGACGACATGAGTGGCTCCAAGCACAACGGCAAGGGCGCAAGCAATCAAAAAGCGGGTGCGTATGGCATGCATGGGAAGAATCTCAGTGATTTGTTATTTCGCATCTTGCAAAAGTCGTGCCGCCTGATTCCAGAGTCGCATCAGTCCATCTGAAGCAAGAATCCCAATTCGTTCGCAGGCCACGGGCAAGCGACATCGAATCGAACGAGTGCAGCAAGAATCCCAATTCCTTTCCAACAGCTGGCCCACGACTTTCGGCACATTCAACGAGTGAAATTATGACATAAATTTCACTCATGATCACACATCCAATTCCCGCAAAAGTTTCGCCCACGCACCCCGTGGAATCTGCCCAGCATATCCGGGCACTGGCATCCACGGTGCGCCAGGAGTTGATTGACGCGTTACAGGCGCTGGGCACGGCCTCGGTGCCCGAGCTTGCCAAGCAATTAGGTCGTCCTGCGGATGCGCTGTACTACCACCTACGTGCATTGCAACGGGTT
>JAYVAQ010000020.1:0-2959 GCA_043750875.1 Rhodanobacteraceae bacterium | reverse complement strand
TTTTACGCGTGCGGGCGGGCCTATGGGTATTTGCACGCAAGTACTGACGCCTTTTAGCTTCCCGATCACTGTCTTTGAGGATGCTACTGCACGCGCTGGCACTTATAAAGTGCGGATAGAACTGGCGCCAATAGAGCGCAATAGTCAAACGGTGAACAAGCTGCTAGCGTTTACGCTGGTGCCAGTGACGCCGCTGGGTAAACGCCCGGTCTTGCCGGAAACGGGCCAATGGAGCTATGAAGAGGGCGGTATCCACGCAACTAGCGGCAGTGGTGTTGGTTTCAATATTGAGCGTCAAGATCAGGTGATGGTCAACATCAGTAGTTTGTACGGCGAAGATGGCAGCCCGGAGTGGTATATCAATTCCGGCAAATTAGTCGCCAATACGCTCAGCTCGGAGTTATTTAGCGTCAGCGGCGGACAGAGCCTATTTGGCGCCTACAAGCCGGTGAAAGAGGTTCAGTACACCGGCAATGTGCAGCTAGAGTTCCATTCCCCGGTGCATGGCACCGCATGGTTCACTCAGCCTATTGATGCGGGATTACTTTCTGGCATGAAGCTCATGCCCATTTCGATTACGCGATTCAATTTTGGCTTCGGCCCAGGTGCACAAGCTTTGAGTACGCGCTGGGCGCTAGTCGGCGAAGGTGGGAGCGCTATTGAAGGCAAAACCTTGCAGTTTACGAATGCGACCAATGCCAGCAACACCACCTGGAGCTATCTGTCCGGGGATTATCGAATGAATTGTGAGCTCTATCCCGCTCGCCCAGCGTTATTGCCGAAAAATTGCAGCTTGACCAAAGGTGGCGTCAACGTCGCTAATTTTGATCAGGTCGGTTATTCGCGCATGCGCGGTGTAGATGCGGCCGGGCAATCGGTCAGCATGTTTCGGCTGGACTGAGGCCGATTCAGTTTACAGGCGGCGCCAACAATGCGACCCAGGTTTCTGGGCCGACCACGCCGTCGGCCTTAATACCAAGTTCGCGTTGTAGTGTCATTACGCGTTCAAGCATGCGCGGACCATATATCCGCTGGGCTTTAGCGTCACCATCACGCGCCGCAAGTAAGCTTGATAGCTCACTTACGCCCGGGCCAGCATAGCCGCGCCCAAACACCTCGGGCGCGTCATTGGGCAACTGATAGATCGCCAAATAGCGGCCACTAAATGTATTGTCTGCCGAATTAGCCCAAAGCCCATCAACCATTTTTAACATTGGCAGACGCGCACTGGCAAAGAACGCAGGGCCTGCGCTGGCACTTAAACAGCGCAACTCCGCTGTCAAAACCCTCGGGCAACGCAGCGCACGTACGCGCAGTTCGGGCGTAGGGTGTAAATGGTTGGCGCGTAGCCAGGAATCAAGCACTTGATCCTGCGAAAGTCTTGCTGCACCGTGCTCAGACGACGACGTGGAGGGTTCGAGTTCGGTGATTGTCGATGCTATCGGCCTGGCGCTGCGTGCAATTTCCCCGCGAGATTTATTGACTAGCCACGCGCCAGCGGCCAGCACAAATGTAAGAGCCAGGGCCACAGACACGGCCAGCCAGCGCTGCGAATGCTTTTGCCGCCACTGCGGCACTACCTCAGCAGCAGCGCGGCGCACCATGGGCGCGTCGACTAGGCGCGCGTTTTCGGCAAATCCAGCAAGCAGCGAATGATCCGCTAAAACGTTTAAAACACGCGGTATGCCGCCGCTAATTTGATGCAGCGCGCGCAAAGCCGCCGGGGTAAATATTTGATTGCTAAACGCGGCACTTTCATCGCCTGCGACAAACAAACGGTGTTCGATGTAGCCCGCCGATTCCACCGCATTCAACGCGTCTAAGTGGTAGCGCGCGGTGATCCGCTGCGCCAGTTGGCGCAATTCTGGCTTCGCCAGCTTCTGGTTCAGTTCGGGCTGACCCAACAAAATGATCTGCAACAGCTTTTGCGTTGCCGTTTCTAAATTAGTAAGTAAGCGAACTTGTTCCAGTGAATCCGAGGAAAGGTTTTGCGCCTCGTCCAACATCAGCACCACGCGTCGGCCTTGGGCATGCGCAGCCAGTAACTCAGTGTTAAGCAAATCCACCAGCGGCTTCGTTTGCCCGCGCGACCTACTCACGTCAAGTTTGAGCTCTTCGCAAATCGTTTCTAACAGCTCGAGTGGATTGAGGCTGGGGTTAAGTACCAACGCAACATCGGTGCCGCTCGGCAATTGCTCCAGGGCCAGTCTACACAAGGTAGTTTTGCCGGTGCCAACTTCGCCGGTGAGCAGTACGAAACCGCCGCTGCCACCTTGGCCCAGCCCATACAGCAGATGTGCCAAGGCATTGCCGTGGCGCTCAGTCAAATATACAAAGCGCGGATCTGGGGTAATCGAAAATGGCGCGAGCGCCAAGTGAAAGTGTTTGTGATACATAGGCCGGATGGTAGCGGATGCAGCCATGTTTTGGCGGCGCTTACCTGCAGCGACGATTGAGTATCAGAGCAGAAAACACGCCGCCGCGGCAAGCATTAGAGAGTAGGATTAAGGGCAACTTACAAACCAACTTAGTGAACGCCATGCAACGTCCTAATTTGACACGCTTGTGACCACCGGCGAAACGCCGCTCCCGCGGGTACTGATTGTCGATGACGAACCCAACATTCGCTCAGCGCTGCGACGCTTGTTTACCAATGCCGGATACGACGTAAAGCTCTACGAGTCGGGCATCGCTTTCCTAGAGTTGGCAGATCTGATATCGCCCGGTTGCGTCATCCTCGATTTGAATATGCCAGGTATGGATGGCCTAGCGGTGCAGGCCGCACTGAACCAGCAGCAGTGTCATTTACCTTTGATTTTCCTAACTGGCTCTGCGGCGATACGCAACGCCGTGGACGCCATGCACGCGGGCGCCACAGATTTTCTGGAAAAGCCTTTTGACAATGAGAACTTGCTGCGGCGGGTCACGGTGGCGCTCGCGGGACAAGCGGTTCTGCGCC
>JAYVAQ010000019.1:0-5325 GCA_043750875.1 Rhodanobacteraceae bacterium | reverse complement strand
GCCAGACGCATTTTTTGCTCAAGGGACTGGTGTTCGGCAGTGACGGGCGCGCGCTAAGTCCATGGCACTCGGTAAAAAAGTCAGGGCGTAAATACCGCTATTACATTCCGCAACGCGATACCAAGGAAGGCGCAGGTAGCTCTGGCTTAGTGCGTATTCCCGCCGCAGAGTTGGAAGCCGCCGTGCTGAGCCAGCTCCAGCGCATCATTCGTGCGCCGAATCTGGCCGTTGAGATCGCCGAGCGCGCTAAAACCTACGATTCCGACATTGATGAGGCCAAAGTCACGGTGGCGCTGACGCAGTTCGAGCAAGTTTGGACGCAAATCTTCCCGGCAGAACAAAGCCGGATTGTGCAATTACTGGTTGAGCGCATCACTGTGTCGACCACCGGCATGGACATTCAATTGCACGCGAATGGCCTCGTGCAACTGGTCGCGGAGCTGTCGCCATGAGCCCACTGCGAATCAAAACGGGTGAAGCCGAGCAGATCATCGACAGCGCGGGCGGCATCACACTGAGCGTGCCCATAGAGTTTAAGCGCAAGAACGGCCGCTGCTTGGTGACGCTGCCTGATGGCAAGATCAGAGGTAACGACCGACCCTGGGATTTAACGGCGACGCCCGAACAGCTGGCTCTTGCGCGCGGCATGGTTTGGCGGCGCATGTTGGAGTCGGGCGAAGCTCAATCTATGCGCGAAATTGCGCGGCTTGAGGGTGTGGATGGCAGCTATGTGGCGCGGTTGGTGGGTTTGACTTTGGTGTCGCCTTTTGAAGTGGCTGCGGTTTTAGGTTGAAATTCTTACTATCGAATTCTTGATTTGTCGTTTGCTTCAAATTCGCGGGTGTCGAGATTTATGTCGATGCTAAACCGGAGCAAGTGAGTCCGAACACACACAGTGCTACTTTCAAGACGAGCGAACGGCATAACTATTCCGCAAACCCATTCCACAAAGCGCCTACTTCCTCTAGGCTCAGCACGCGGCCAAAATTGGGGAAAAAGGCATGGTTCAAGGTTTCAACATGGGTCAAAATCTGACCCCACACCATGCCAAATACTTCGCCTACGACTTAACGCGTTGCGCACCTAGCGGCCTAGATCGCTTGTCGATGAGCTTATTTGACGCGTCGGTTGACCTTAATCCGCATCAAATCGAAGCTGCGCTTTTTGCGCTGCAGTCGCCCCTTTCTAAAGGCGTGGTGCTTGCGGATGAAGTTGGACTGGGCAAAACAATTGAGGCTGGAATTGTGCTTTGCCAATATTGGGCCGAACGAAAACGACGCTTGCTCGTGGTTTGCCCTGCCTCGCTAAGAAAGCAGTGGGCTTTAGAGCTCTCCGAAAAGTTCAATTTGCCCACCTTGGTTTTGGACGCAAAAAGCCACCGCGCACAACTGCAATCGGGACGGAATCCGCTTGATGATGTTGGTGTTTTGATCATTTCGTTCAACTACGCGAACGCGTTGCGCACATCGATCCAAGCCAAAGGCTGGGACTTAGTTGTTATCGACGAAGCACACAAACTTCGCAATGCGTATCGGCCTAGCAATATTCTCGGGCAAGGCATTCGCTGGGCGACTCAAGATTGCCGCAAGCTGTTGCTAACGGCGACGCCGCTACAAAATTCTTTGCTTGAACTTTATGGGCTGTCAACGCTGATTGACGAGCATTTATTTGGCGATTTGAACTCTTTTCGCTCCCAATACACCGGCCTTGATAGCAACGTCGCGGGCTTGCGCAGCAGGCTGAGCGGCTTTTGCCGTCGAACTTTGCGCAAGCAAGTGATGGAATACATCCGCTACACCGAACGGCACGCGATCACACGGCCTTTCAAGCCTAGCGATGACGAGGACGCGCTTTATTGCGCCGTGTCAGAATTTTTGCAGCGTGAAGACAGTTATTCCCTGCCTGAGCGTCAGCGCCATTTGACCACGCTAATTTTACGGAAACTACTGGCGTCATCCTCGCAAGCGGTTGCGGCGACACTCAATAAACTTAAAGTTCGTCTGGAGAGGTTTGATGTCGATTTGTTTGCCAAGGCAAACAATTTGCTGGAAGCCAACTCCGAACCAAGTGATGAGGAGCGCAGCGATGAGGAAACAGCGTTTGCCCAATCGCTGATCGAATCAGAGGAATTGGACGACGATTTATTGGACGAAGTGCTGTCTTCACCCGAACCAAGTACCGGCGCACAACGGCGCATCGACAAAGCCAAATTGCGTGATGAGATTGCGGTACTGCAAAAATTGGCGGATTGGGCAGGCAATATTGGCGTCGATACCAAAACCACCGCATTGCTCGCAGCACTCGAAGTAGGTTTTGCGCGCATGGCTGCTACTGGCGCGGCGCGTAAGGCGCTGATTTTCACCGAATCGCGGCGCACACAGGACTATCTCAAGCAATATCTTGAGTCCAACGGCTACACCGGCAAAATCGTGTTGTTCAACGGCACCAATGCCAGCTCTGACACCGGCGAGCTTTACAAAATTTGGCGCGAGCGCAATCGCGAAACTGGGCGTGCGACCGGTTCCAGGGCGTTGGACGTGCGCACGGCATTGATTGACGCGTTTCGCGACGATGGCGAGATCATGATTGCCACAGAAGCAGCGTCTGAGGGCATAAATCTGCAATTTTGCTCCTTGGTGGTTAACTACGATTTGCCATGGAACCCGCAGCGTATCGAGCAGCGCATTGGCCGTTGCCATCGTTATGGTCAACAGCACGACGTGGTGGTGATTAACTTTCTTAACGAGCGCAACGAGGCCGACCGCCGCGTTCTGGAGCTATTGGGCGAAAAATTCAACCTATTCAACGGTGTCTTTGGTGCGTCGGACGAAGTATTAGGCAGCATTGAATCGGGTGTGGACTTCTCACAGCGCATTTTTGCCATTTATCAGCAGTGCCGCACGCCGCAGGAAATTGATGCTGCGTTTCGCGCGTTGCAGGCGGAGATGGACGAAAGTATTCGCACTCGTTTGTTGGATACGCGCCGCACTTTGTTTGAGCATTTTGATGAAGATGTGCACGAGCGCCTGCGGCTGCAGTTGGACGATACCAAGGCATCGCTGGATCGCGTCGCACGGCGCTTTTGGGCGCTAACCCGCTACATGCTGCATGCCAACGCGCACTTTGACGAACAGCAGCTGAGCTTTGAGCTAGCTAGGCCGCCCGGCCCAGAGTTTGCCACCGGGCGTTATCACTTAATCTCGAAGTCTAAGCCGCAACATGACGATACTTCTGGCAACGCAACGCCGCACGCACATTTGTTTGCCGTAGCAAACAAATCAACAGGACAGTTGTATCGTTTATCGCACCCGCTCGGCGAACACGTACTAAGCCACGCCAAGGCGCTGGCAACGCCCTCAGTAAGGATTGAATTTGATAGCACGCACCACCCGACACATATTCATGTGGTGGAAGCGCTGCGTGGCAAACAGGGTTTCTTGAGCTTGACCCGCGTTTGCGTTGAATCCTACGAGACAGAGGAATATCTGCTGTTTTCCGGGTTTGACGATGCAGGCACTTCACTTGAGCACGAAACAATCGCCAAGTTATTTCTGTGTGCAGCCCAATTTAGTGGTGACTTCAAGTTCGCGCACGCCGATACCCAGCGTTTGCACGCCGAGGCGCAGCAGCACATTAAAGGCACGCTCAGCCAATCCTTGGAAGCCAACAGCGTGCATTTTCATCAAGCGCGGGAAAAACTGGAACAGTGGGCGGACGACCAAGTGCTGTCCTCAGAGAAGGCGCTGCTTGACACCAAAGAGCAAATCAAAATTCTAAGGCGAAGCTCGCGTCAAGCACAAACCCTACAAGCGGCGCACGAAGTGCAACAGCAGCTGCAAAAGCTGGAAAAACTGCAAAGTCAGCAGCGGCGCGAGATTTTTAATGTTGAAGATCAAATTCGCGACCGCCGTGACGCCTTGGTCGAGGCTTTAGAGCGTCGGTTGACCCAAAGCAGCCAGGTGGAAACGTTGTTCTCAATCCGCTGGGCAGTGATCTGAGCTGCCGCTACACTTGTTTTAGCTTCGCAATTCCTCCGCCTTTGGCGGATTGCTACGCATACTATTAGGCGAATACGTTCCAATGAGCAAACATTACGACAAGTTGAAAGCACTGCTGCGGGAATGGTTCCAGCTTGACCAACCGGATCTGGATTTTGGCCTTTATCGCGTTTTGCATGCGAAAAGTGCGGAAGTGGCGCAATTTTTAGATTTTGATCTGTTGCCCCAAGTGCATGAATTTTTTAGCCACTATCGCAACGCCGATAAATCTGATCAGGAAAAAGAACTGGCGCAGTTGATTAAGACGCTCGAAGCGGCGGGCGTTGATCCCGAACTATCGCCAAAGGTACTGCAATTGCGCGCAGCACTGAAAAGCGCCGTCGATGTCGCCATTTTGGAACGCGAGGTTTATGAGCATTTGTATAGCTTTTTCCGTCGCTATTACGCCGAGGGCGACTTCTTGGCAAAACGCGTCTACAAACAAGGCGTTTACGCGATTCCTTACGAAGGCGAAGAAGTCACGCTGCACTGGGCAAATAAGGATCAGTACTACGTCAAAACCGCTGAATACCTGCGTGACTATGCGTTTCGCCTGCGCCCTGACAGCGCTGAGCGGCCGATGCGCGTGCATTTTCGCTTGGTGGACGCCAGCGAAGGCGAACACGGCAACGTAAAAACCGCCGCCGGTAAAGAGCGCCGCTTTCGCTTGAGCGATACCGATGCCGCCAGCATCGAAGCGGGTGAATTGGTGCTGCGTTTTAGCTACCAGCCAACTGTGGAAAAGCAAAAAGAACTCATTAGCGAGGCGGAAGCGGCGATCTTGGGCTTAACTGACCCGGCATTTTCCGACTGGCTTGCCGAACTCAAACGCCCGCACGTACGTAGCGATGGCAGTACGTCCGAGTCACGCCTTGGCGTGACGATCCAGCCAATAGTGACGCGTTTGCGCGTGCATCTTGAGCGTTACAGCGCACGCAATACCTTTGACTATTTTATCCACAAAGATTTAGGTGGCTTTTTACGGCGCGAGCTGGACTTCTACATTAAAAATGAAGTCATGCATTTGGATGACATCGAAAACGAAAGCTCAGTACGCGTGGAGCAATACCTTTCCAAAATCAAAGTGATGCGCAAAATAGCTGGGAAAATCATCACGTTTTTGGCGCAGTTAGAAGACTTTCAAAAAAAGCTCTGGCTCAAAAAGAAGTTCGTGGTCGAAACCCGCTATTGCGTAGCACTCGGCAGCATTCCCAGCCAATTTCACGCTGAAATTGCCAGCAATCGCGGGCAAATTGCCGAATGGTGCCAGCTGCACGCCATTGACGAA
>JAYVAQ010000018.1:0-3959 GCA_043750875.1 Rhodanobacteraceae bacterium | reverse complement strand
GCGAACAAACGAGCTGCAGAGAATCAGGCCAACAAGCCCTGCGGGCCTTGATGCCGCAATTGAAACAGCTATGGGGCCCGAAAAAGACTCACCAAGGATGACAAAGTGGCCATCGCTAGGTAGAGACTTTCGCGCGTGTTCCTCTAGCTCTGCGTAACCGAGCGCGCCAGTAGTTGGGTAGCGAACAATCACAATGTCGAAATCACTGCCAAGCGCGGTAACGAAAGGTTCAAACAAAGTTCCTGTTCCATCCATCCCTGGCAGCAGCACGACGGTTAGCATTGCGCTCTTCCAATGATTTCAGCCAACGCGTGGCCAGAAAATCAATGTTAGCGCGCAAGTCTCGTGGCCGGATGGAAAGCAGTCCCGTTTCGTGACCTAGCTTAGACGCCGTTTTACATTGAGTAAGCGTGATCCGGAAGTTCCAATAGACGCGATTACGCTCAGTAATACATATATTTTTTTGATCACAACGGCACGCCCGACGCGTTGTCAAAGTCCTCTAAGATTTCCATAAGGTCTTTTTTTAATTGCTAACGATTTAAATTAGAGGTGAGGGCTAGTTAGAAAACTTTCTATTTTTCGCCTACAAGTACGATTGTTGGTTCGGCTTCTAAGATTTTTCTCAAACCCGCATGCAGCCGAGCAACCGCTGGTGCGGTGTCGATTTTTCGAAAAAGCCTTTTCCAGAAAAAAACCTCGGCGGTAACGAAACAGTGCCACGTCACATCTTCCTTCTTCGGCGATGGGTCGCCGGGTTTTGCGGTCTTGTAATCTGGGCTATTGCCGCATCCTACCCAAAGCTTGAAAGGATCACGAGCACACATGAGGCAGCGCCCCCAATCTTCACTAATGATCTCTTCTACCGCGTAGCCGTTTTTTTCTAACTGCGCTTTAAGCCATACGGCAAGTTGCCGCCCATACATACGTGGATTTATCTCATCGTCTTCGTCCGTTTCAATCTCGAACTTTGTCGACTTAAACCAATAGCCCTCTGTGCTCATATTGCCCCGGTTGATTTCGGCTTAAAAAAAGTCCCGCAACACCGGCAAGTAATTTTTTTGTGACCAGTATTTACCGCGAATACGCGATCTAACTGAACCCAGTTGCAACTCAGCCCGCCTTTCGCCGCCGCCAAATCAACAAACCACCCAGCGCAATCAACAAACCAAAGCCTGCAACCGCAAACGGCAACACGCGCTTCAGCGTTTTTTTGCGCGCCGCCCACGTTTGTTGATCTAGCAGTGCTTGCGCACGTTCGAATTCGGGCTTAGGACAACCGGCTGTGGTGCCGAACTGATAGCCCCAGGGCACATAAGCGCCCTGATTTAAATAGCGTCGATACAGTTTTTCGCCGGCCGGTTGGTCGCGAAAGATCACCCAGCTGGTGGCTTTGCACAGTGTTGCAGCAAAAGCTTGGCTGCGCGCGGGCAGCAAATCGCTGGCTTGTTCGGCCAATGCGACCGCGTGGTAGCGATAGTGGAAGCGCAAGTTTGGCTTGGGTGCGCTCAAAAGCGCGCGCTTAGATTCTTCGGTACTAATTAGCGCAGTTGGCTTCTCGAAAAACTCCGCACCGTCTTTTAGCTCTTCAGCGGTGGGCTCGTAATCCCCGTAGCCACCGCCATACACTGCATAGTCCGGCGCTAGCTGCATGCCTAAAATATCCATGCCCGCTGTGCGCGCAACGCTAGCCGCATCGAACAATGCTTCCGCCTTTTTGATACCCGACGCGCTATTGGCGCGCTGCATCGCCGCGACATAGGCTTTTGCACTTTCTAGGTGCAGCGGGCTATTAAAATAGGTCAGCGCATTTTCGTATTTACCTTCGCGCAGCAGTCGGCGTGCTAACAGCGCGCGCAGCGTGTGTTGGTGATAACCCTTAGCGCGCATACCGGTTTCCTCGTTAAAAGGAATCTCGTAGCTCATTGGGGAATACTCGGACGCGTCCACTTTTTGCAACGTTTGTGGTTTGGTGTGTTGATCTACAAAGCGCACCAGCTCATCTGTGCTCAGCACCCGCTCTGCGATGTAGCTCATATCGTTTTCGTAATCTTCGCCCGCGTTGAAAAATTGCAGCATCGCTTCAGTGAAATCACCTTGACTCAGCGCCAAGGTCCCTGCCTCACCCTGCGCACGGCACTGCGCCCCTAAGCTTTGATACTCGTTGCCACCGGGTACCCAATTTTCATCTGCGGCAAAACCTTTAATCACTTTGGCGTATTGCGCTGCAGCCTTTTTATGATCACCTGCACGCAACGCAAGTTTTGCTGACACCCAGGCCACCAGCGGCAATTCACTGCTGGCGGCAAATTTCGCCGCATCATCAAAGCGTCCGGCGCGATACAGAGCGGCTGCCAAACGGTCGCCGCCGTCTAATTTGCCGCCTGCTATTTGATCATTGGTGGCGCTGGCCAAAATCGCGTCCAACAAACTCGGTGCAATCGTGGAATTTTCCATGCCGCCCATCAAATCTGGGTCTTTATAGTCGCTGGTGCCGGAAAACGCCTCGGTTTGCGCATCGTCCATCGCTTCAAAACCGCGTGAGAACGCATAGCTAGTCATCAATTTACGCACCAACGGGTCGCTCAAGCCCACTTGCAATATTTCAGGATGGCTATTCAGCCAACGCGCAACAATCAATAGCGACGCGTTGCCCGAAGCGGATCCATACGCCGCTTGCTGCGCATATAGGTGCACCGCACGCGGTAACAGTTGCGCAACTTCAGGATTTTCTCCATTCGTGACCTGCCACCAGCTTAGCTGCGCTTGGGCGCCGAAACTTGCCACCGCTAGACCCAGCGGGTCAGCCGCGCCTGCCGCCGCCAAAGTACGTGCATTTTCGAAATGCTGCAGTGCTATCGCATCGCCTTCGCCCGCAGTTAAAGCCGTACGCGCCAGCATAAATTCGGCCCATACGGAGCGCGAAGCGCCGGCATCGCCTAAAGCAATAATCACTTCAAACTCGGACTTTGCCGCCGCTAAATCACCCGCGCGAAACGCGGCAGCACCGGCAATATAGTGCCGATGTGCCACCGGCAATTCAGCCGCCAGCGCAGCCGCTGCCTCGGCCGAAGGCGCGCTGCGCGCACGCGTCCACGCTTCAACTTGGCTGGGCGAGTAGTCAACGGTTTCTAACTGATGTTGCTTTTGGGTCACCGGGCTTTCTACGGTGCTTTCGAACCACACGCTGCCCAGATCAAGCTCCGGGGTTAGCTTTGCTGCTGGCTTGGCGATTAGCCTTGTTGCCTCGAAATCAAACAATCCGGACGGCATACCCTGCAAGGTTTGCGTGCGGTTGCTCAATAACTCTAGCGGGAAATCTGGCCCGCATGCCAGCGCGTGATCGATGCTGCCGGCAAACAAACAGGCGCTGATCGCTAAACAAAGAAATTGCTTATTGCTTTGTTTGCCAAGTCGAACAAATTTGGGGCTAGTACGCAAATTCAACATAATTTTCCAACTTAAGGGCGCAGAGCGATGTTAGGCACTCAAATTCAAGCTTTTTTGACGAAACACGTCTTCAGCGTAATGCTGGAGCCATCAACTTTGCAGTCAATTTCTTCGATGTCATCCGTCAGCCGGATTTTTTTGATGGTAACGCCCTGTTTTAGCACGATCGAAGAGCCTTTAACTTTTAGATCTTTGATCGTCTTAATGGTGTCGCCGTCGGCCAAGATATTGCCGAAAGCGTCTTTAGTTACGTCAGTCATGAGTGCATCTGCAAGCTTAAATTTAAGCAAAAACCTTACCATAGACGCAATCGAGTTGCCGTTGCTACATCTACAACCTAGTTTTTAGGAAGTTCCGGATCAGATTGCTAGCGAAAATTCTAGCTATACTGTGCAACTTAGCTAGTTTTTTTAGGGTTTAAGATGATCACTGTAACTTCCGTGGAAGCGCAAAATAAATTCGGTCAACTTTTGGACACCGTGCAGCGCGAGCCGGTAACGATTACACGG
>JAYVAQ010000017.1:0-2333 GCA_043750875.1 Rhodanobacteraceae bacterium | reverse complement strand
TAACGCTCGATATCTTTCTGCCGGGCGGGCTGATTGAAGGCACATTTGATTTGACCACGGCGCGCACCGCCGCTTTCACGGTGCTGGTGTTCGCCTGCTTATTCAACTGCTTCATTGCCCGTTCCGATATCACTAGCGCGTTTTCAAAAATGTTTTCCAACCCGTGGCTGTGGGGCGCAATTGCGCTGTCATTGGCGTTGCAGGTCGCAGTCGTCCACTTGCGCTTTCTAAATATTGCCTTTGGTACCACCGCGCTTACTTCCACTCAGTGGCTGTTGTGTGCGGCGATGGCAAGCGCAGTTTTGTGGGTTAGTGAAGTGCGTAAGTTCGCACTGCGATTGTGGTTGCGCCGCGAAAGCGTACCACTAGCGATTTCCTAAGCGCGCCAGCGTACAGATCAGCGGCCATGCTGCGGCCAAAATCCCATCCGTTGTAATGAAGGGAAATCGCGCTATGAATTCAAAATTGGTCAGCAGTATCGAAGCCACGTTCAAACTTAGATTAGCCACGGCCAGCACCGATACCATTTTGCAAGACGTCGCCAAGTTACTTACCCGTGAGCAGGTCAGCTTGGTGGTGGTGTGCACAGCGCATGGCGCGATGGCTGGGGTCATAACCAAAACGAACTTGGTGCAACACATCGCACAGCCGTCAACCGTCAGCGCTATTTCGCGCGCCAAGGATGTAATGAATACCCAGGTAGTTTCGTGTAGCCCGGATGACGACTTACCTCAAGTATTGGCAATGATGAAAGCGCGCCATTTGGTGCACATACCGGTGCTAGACGCCAAGGGCGTACCGCTGGGCGTTATCAATGCGCATGATGCGTTGAGCGCGATGCTGAAGGAAGAAAAATACGAAGAGGCCCTGCTGCGCGACTACGTGCTAGGCATTGGCTATCAATGATGTGCTCGTCTCACTACGGCGACGCAGTTTTTAAAGCTAAATCAGAAAAGGAATCACACTATGAGCACGATCATTAACGGCAATTTTCAAGATTTAAACGCGGCCAAACGCGCGGTAAAAGATTTATTAAATACCGGTTTTAGCGCCGAACAGACCAGCTGCTTCTCTGTCGATATTCCTGGGCGCGACGCCGATACCCACACCAGCGAGGGAACCGTTGTTGCGCTCGATGCCGCGGCAACTGCCGCGCCTGAGGCGGCGGATGGAGCAATATCAGGTGCCGCTGTCGGTGGTGCAATCGGCGTGGCAGTTGCGTTGGCAACATTGCCGGTATTAGGACCAGTGGTAGCTGCCGCTGCGTTGGGTGTGGGCGCTTATAGCGGCTCGCTTTATGGCGCACTGGGTAGTTTGGAAGCGGCGGACAGTAAAGCGACCGAAGACTCGGTGATGGCCATGCAAAAGGCGCGGCATCGACAGTCCGGCACATTGGTTGCGGTGGTTGCTGATGATGAGGTGCAGCAAGATACCGCCAAGCGCATTTTGCATTCGCATGGCGGTCATGATCTAGAGCTGCGCGAAGGCACATTTTGCGATGGCGTCTGGACAAATTTTAATCCGCGATTGCCGCTACACCCGCTGCCGGTTTAAGTGCAGCAACAGAATTCAACGCAGGCGGGCATGGCTCCGCCTGCTTTGCCGAGCCTTGCCATTGCCAAAGCAGCACTAGCAACACCACGTCGACCAGTACTGCGAAAATACTTGCCTCCGGCCCAAAGCGGCCGCCTGACACCCATTCGGGTCGATCTAGCAATAGCGGGCGGAACCAACCCGCGTGCTCAAAGCCGCTGACACCGAAGCCCAGCAAGTACCCGTGCGACCAATTCCAGCCTAGGTGAATGCCAATCGGCAATGCTAGGCTGCGCGTGCGCAAATAGGCCAAGCCGAGCAGCACCGCACTCAAAAAAAGCTCGAGCGTTGCCCAGGCAAGGGTGGCACCGTGCATGCCCGGGTTGTCCCAATGGCCGGTGGCGAACAACAGGCCCAAAGTGATCTGCGCGACCCATACGCCAGCACCCGCCACCAATCGCTGGAACACGAAACCGCGAAACAAGGCTTCCTCAAACAACGCGACGAATAAAAACATGTAGGCACCATAAAGCATCGTGCTCAAACTGCGGGCCGGGTCTAATTCCAGGCGCACGCCACCGACTACCCAGATCAGTGCCACCGCAAGTAACGCTGTGCTTATTCCAAGCAAGCTACCCGCGCCAATTTCCCGCGCCCAGCGGCGGTCCAATAGCAAGCCTATGCTGGATAACTTTTCCTTGCGCAGACGCGTGCAAGCCCACGTCACCAGCAACACAAAACCGAACCCCATGGGCTCCAGCCAGCTTTTCGTGGCACCAAACTCCTGCAGTGCCCTACTC
>JAYVAQ010000016.1:0-3247 GCA_043750875.1 Rhodanobacteraceae bacterium | reverse complement strand
CAAAACACGCTTAAAGCGCTTTTGTAGTGCGACAAAATCGGATAAATCGCTACGCGAGCCCAATACACGAGCGTACTTTAGATCCACCATCAATGTGCGCCGATCATCTGATCCAAAAAGGGATTCAGAAATCTTTTTTGCTGTGCGGAGTGCTCCTTTAGCTCGTTGAAGATCTGAAACGATCCAGTAAATCTCATATCGAGTCATTAAAGCGCTCACTGTTATCTCGCTTTGTAAGTCGAAATGTTTCTCTAACAGTGCGAAACTGTCATCAAGTAGGCTGGCAGCCTCCGCTATTCTCTCAAGTGAAAAAAGGATAATGCCCTTCTTCAGTTGAGCTTCAAGTGTCTTCCGGGCTCGCGCGCCCAATTGCTTCGAATACGCCGCAACAGCTAATTCCTGAGATTCCAACGCTTGCTGATGTAGCCCCAGTGCCAAAAGTGTGTCAGCGCTTGATTGCCACAACGAGGCCTGCAAATTTGGGTATGCCGCATAGTTTTCCTTAATCACTTTTAGACTAGGGCGAAAATAATGTTCATCCAGCTGCGCCGTGACCATGCCGGTAAACTCGACCCCTTGCAAAAGATCCTCGATTTGTTCCATTCCCGCTGCTACGGGACGTTTTCGCTGCTCAAGGCTCGTGGCAACAGATTTGAAGACGCTACGACGCAATCCAAGACCGAGCGCCTGCGGATCAAGTGCCTTCATTTGATTGACTTGAAACGCTGCCGCTTGGGCGGTTTCTTCGCTCGCAATCTGGGCTTTTTCCAACGCCATTTCAGCTCGTTGATAGCCAATCACAGCGCTCGCTGTGGTTCCCACCAGAACCAGTGTCGTTGCGGCGATTACGGCCGCGCTGGTGCGATTGCGCCTTACCAACTTGCGAAAGCGATACCACTTTGACACTGGCCTCGCCTCCACTGGCCGAAATTCCAACCAGCGCTCCAGATCTTTCTTAAGCTCCAACACCGAGGCATAACGATCATTCGGATCGCGCTCTAAACATTTGCCCACCACCCAAGACAAATCGCCTTCCAAGGTTTTCGGCAAATCGTCCAGCTTAATCGAGCGATGTTCCGCAATGGCAGCGCGCTTTTCTGCTGAGGTATTTTGCAGCTGCTCGCGCATCGAGGGCAGTTTCGACTTACACACGAGTTCGCGAACTTTCTCGGGTTCTAAGTTTTCCAGCGATTCGGTGGCAATCGGTGTTCTGCCCGCCAGCAGTTCATACAGCACCACGCCCATCGAGTAAATATCGCTGCGGGTATCCACGCCGGATGCTGCGCCTAAAACATGCTCGGGGCTGCTGTAAATCGGTGTGCCGATAAAGGCACCAAAGCTGGTGTGTAGGGTGTGCGATGCTAATTTGCCGTGCAGGGACTTGGCTAAGCCAAAGTCGATCACTTTTACGGTGCCCGTACTATCCGGCGCCCCACTGACCATTAAATTGCTGGGCTTAATATCGCGGTGCAAAACGCCTTTTTGATGCGCGTGCAGCACGCCATCGCACACTTGTAAGAACAGTTTGATGCGCGCCGGCAGATTCAAATGATGCGCATCGCAATAGCTTGTAATGTCATCACCTGCAATGTATTCCATCGCGAAAAACGGGCGGCCATCTTCTGACATGCCAGACTCGTGTACGGCGGCCACATTCGGGTGATTCATCATTGCCAGCGCTTGGCGCTCGGCGTCAAAGCGGCTTAGGATTTGTTTGCCATCCAAACCGGCGCGAATGATTTTGAGCGCCACCTTGCGATACACCGGCGCGCGCTGTTCGGCTAAGTACACCGTGCCCATGCCGCCTTCGCCTAAACGGTCTAAAAGATAGTAGTTGCCGATGCTGGTCGGCACGCCCAGTGGCAGCGGTGTGGTTAACAGCTTTGGGATTGGCGCAGGCGTTTTGACGGCTTCCGTTGTGCTGGCAATGGTGGCAATGGGCGCAGTTTCCGGCGGGAATAGGCCGTGCAATTGCACCGCCAATTCGCCCGCACTCGGGCGCGCGGTCGCTGGGCCAAAACAGCGGCTAAGTATTGCCTGCAACGGTGGATTAGCAACGACGCTTAAGCTCTCAGCGCTGGGCTGCGCCTGCAAATCACCCAGCGCCAGCTGCAATAACACTAGGCCGAGCGCAAGCACATCATCGGCGGCGGTCAGTTCTACACCTAGTTCCCCTGCGCCTACCGTCAAGCCCGCCGCAGTAATCTTGAGCGGTGCCAGTGCGCTTCGATCATTTAGCGCACCTAGGTCAAAAGCGCTGATTTTGAGCTGCGGCCCTGATTCAGAGCTATCGACCAGGATCGTTTCCACGCTGAGCTGCCGATGCACCACGCCGAGTGCGTGCATCACCGCCACGGCGTCGCATAAGCCTTGCATCATCGCCATGCGCTGCGCCACGGGCGCATCAGCCAGGCCGTGCCATTGCGAAAGCGTGCCAAAGGCGGTGTAGTCGCGCGCTAGATAATACGGCGGCTCGTCTAATTGCCAGTCTTGAATCAGCGCAAAGTGTTGGTTGTCGACTAGCGCATCGCGCAGATAGCGCAACAGCGTTACCTCGCGGCGTAAGCGCTGCAAATGCATTTCTGAGCGGCAGAAACGAAACACCCGAAGGCCTAAGTCGCGTTCGCCAAACTCGGACGGTTCGGCGAGCCAGCTGTCATTGTCTGTTGATTGGCTCAAGCGCTTGACCAAACGCCAGCCCGGGCATTCGGGAATCATGCCGCCGGGGACAAATACGGCCTCGACATTGACCAGCGCTTGCGCCTCCGCCGGTTCGGGCGGCTGCTGCACCGGCACGGCGAGCTGATAGCCGCGCCTCGGTATGGTGCGAATCACCGGATGCGCGGCATCGTCATCGCGCAGCGATTTGCGCACAAACACGATCGTGTTGCTCAAGCCGCGATCACCGACCAAATCGTTACCCTGCCAAACGACCGCAATAAAATTATCTCGCGAAACTTGTTTGCCGTCCGCGCTGGCGAGCAAAGCCAACACTTCGAGTTCTTTGCGGCGTAAGTGCTCACGTTTGCCTTGCCAGCTAAGCATGCCGCTGACCGGGTCGATGAGTCGGCCTGCCAGCGTGTAGGGTTGATCCAGAAATCGGTCTGCGATGACGAAATGGGGCTCGGCTTTGCTCATGCATTGCACCGTCAAAGTGGTTTTGGTTGGGTTGACAATATCAGGCGAGTGCGGTTTTTGCCGTGGTTTTCAAGAACGCCTTAGAAAGCTAAAATTCTGTCACTACTGG
>JAYVAQ010000015.1:0-4357 GCA_043750875.1 Rhodanobacteraceae bacterium | reverse complement strand
GGGAAAAGGCGCGTTTGGCTTAACTTTTGACAGCACTGATTTCAAAGCGATCGGCGAAGAAGCCTTTATGCCATTTACCAAAAGCGAAGGGCTAGGGCTGTTTGTGGTCGAGCATATTGACAGTGGCGCATGGCACACCGATGTTGGCCTGCGTTTTGATCGCACCACGGTTAACACCGTGGGTAAGGATAAACGCGAACAAAATTTAGTCGGCTTTTCTGCCTCAGGCGCATACGCTTTGAGCGACCGGGCTAGCGATAATTATTGGGAAATCAGTGGTAATTTTGACCGCGCACAACGTGCGCCAGGTGCCGAGGAACTTTTTAGCGATGGCGCGCACATCGCAACCCAGTCTTACGAAATTGGCGATGCAAGCTTGAGTAAGGAAACTGCGAATAATTTCGAACTCGGCGTGCATTATCACGGCGAAAATAGCCATGCTTCCTTGAGTGTTTATAGCAATCGCTTTGATAATTTTATTTATCAACGTACGGTAGATGAGGTGATTGACGACCTGCCTGTGCGGCTTTGGACGCAAGGCGACGCGCGTTTTAGTGGCGTAGAGGCGCAAGCGACACTGACGCTGCACCAAAGCGCTGATTTTGGCCAGTTGGACGGCACCCTAAAAATGGATTCCGTCAATGCCACCCTAGATCGTGGCGGCAATCTTCCGCGCATCGCGCCGCAGCGTTTTGGCGGCAATTTGAACTGGGATCGCGGCGCTTGGCACGCCAATTTGAGCGTTATGCGTTACACCAAACAAGACGACGTCGCTGCGTTTGAATCGCCTACGGCTGGCTATACGCGCGTGGATTTTGATGCGACGCGTAGTTTCGCCAACGCTGACGAATCATTGCTGACCGAAGTTTATTTTCGGGTTCGCAATGCCACCGATCAACTTGCGTTCGCGCACACATCTTTTCTAAAAGAATTTGCACCGTTGCCAGGGCGAAATATTGGTTTCGGTGTGCGGATGTATTGGTAGGTGCGCAATGCCGCATCTACGCTGGCTAGCTTTAATGTTTCTGTGCGGCGTTTTCGGCTGCACTGAACGTTCGCCAGCGCTTGTGAATTTGCCAGAGCCGCCTGCGCCTGCAGGCAGTTTGCGAGCAGATGAGTTGATGCCGCTAAACCAGCCGATTACCCATCACACGCCAGCACCTGCGAAAGCGGGTGCTCTTCAAGCACGGGAGATTGATTGGCTGGATTTGATGAGCAATGCTGATCGCAAACTACTTGAGCAAGGGAATTTGTCAGTAGCGCATGACAGCGCTGAAGGTGCGTTTGCGCAAGGCATTAAAGGCCGTCAAGCGCCTGGATTTTCTGCGGTACATACATTCGATCACCAACGCGTCAAACTGGCTGGTTATTTCGTACCGTTGGAGGAAACAGCGGCGGGTGAGTTACAAGAATTATTGTTTGTGCCTTATTACGGTGCCTGTATACACGTGCCACCCCCACCGGCGAATCAAATCATTTTTGCGAAACTGCAAAAGCCGATTGCCGAAACCAGTATGTTTGATGCTTATTGGCTGGAGGGCACCTTAGTCGCCAATACACACAATAATGACCTTGCAGAAACGGCATACACAATGAAAGATGCGTCCTTGACGCTTTGGGAATGACGGTCGCGCTAAATGCGCTTCGCTCGGGCGCGTAAAAAGCCGCCAAAGCCTAAATTGTCAAATAAAACATCAATGCGCTTAGGGTCGACCGGTTTGCGCGTCAGCGAAGCAATTTCCGGCACGGGTGCATCGCGGGCGATGCGGGTGAGTTGGTAGGACATGCGCGCGCTTTGCGCATGTTCGCGCAGTTTTACGCCGATGCCTTGGGCACCGCGAATGCGCAGAAACTCAACTTCTGGCCAACGCGTGAGTACCGCTTCGAGCGAGCCAAAATGTTGCATTAGTGCGGCAGCGGTTTTCGGGCCGATCCCGGGAATGCCGGGAATATTATCGACGGCGTCACCGCTTAGCGCCTGCAGCTCGGCCATTTGATCGGGATGAACGCCGTGCTTTTCTAACACCGCGTCGATGCCAAACGGCTCGTTTTTGCCGTAATCCCACTGACGAATATTGTGATTGATCAACTGCGCTAAATCTTTATCGGCCGAAACGATCATGCCGCTCAAATTTGCCGCGCCTGCAGCTTGCAGATTTGCGACATTGATTCTTTCAACCAGCGAACCGATCAAATCGTCAGCCTCATAGCGTTCGTGCGCAAGCGCTTGAAAGCCCAGCGCTTCGACGACGTCTTTGCAATAGGAAAACTGCCGTACCAAGTCTTCCGTGGGCGGTTCCCGATTGGCCTTGTAATTTGGATAGAGATCGTGGCGAAAATTTCGGCCGAATGATTCATCAAAACAGACCGCTAAACGCGCTGGCTTAACTTGGTCAATCAACCCCAGCAAAGTAGTGGTAAAACCATGCACCGCGTGCGTCGGCCAGCCCTGGGCATCTGTCCATTCGGGGGCACGCGCGTGATAAGCACGAAAAATATACAGGCTTGCATCCAATAGGTAAGTCGTCATTGCGTACTCTGCTTTTGCGTTTGCGCATGCTCGCGCTTGCTAAGTTCAAGCATTTTTGCGTACTTTAAAAATGCGTAATGTGCCAATTCGACGCTGTTTATATAGCCGGCCCAGCCATTCAAAAACTGGCGGCGTAACAGATAAGCGCGGAAAAAATACCAAATCGGGTAAAACACTAGCCTAAAAGCGCCGACCACATGCGCGCGCTTTTCAAGTGCCGCCAAGCTGGAATACTGATTGAGCTTGCTTAGCTTTTGCTCAATGCTGCGATCACCTTCGTGGATGATATTGCCCGCAAGATTTTGGCTAGCGCCTTCAACCACAACACTTTCATGGACAGAGTGCGAGCTCATCTGCGCCTTCCTTCGATCAAATACGCGCAAAAAGCGATTGTGTTTGCTGCGCGCATGTTGATAGCGCCAGAAAATCAGTTCGCGACGTTTAAGCCGAAACCCTACCGGTTGCATTTTGTACTGATCTAGCGCGCTAAGCGCGGTGCAGATTGCGTTCTGCGCGATCGCATCAAGTGCTTCATCCGAATCAAGCAACACAATCCAGTCGTGCATGGCCAAAGCAATTGCCGCTGATTTTTGCGCGCTGTAGCCAGCGAAGGTTTGCACATAAAAACGCGCGCCAAAGGATTCGGCAATTTGTTGAGTAGCGTCAGTGCTGCCAGAATCGAGCACGATAATCTCGGCGCAAATAGATTTTAACGAAGCCAAACAATAGCTTAGCGTCGCAGCATTGTTGAACGTCGTAACTACCCCGGAAATACTGACGACATTTTCAGCCGTTCTTTCGACTGTGCTCGTGTTCAATTTAACGCCTCATCAGCCGCTGCTAAATTTGCATAGAGCATAGCGATTAGCCACCACAGCACGCCCGCCCAAAAGGATGAATACAGCGCGGTATGGGTATTAATCGGGAAAACCAGGACCGCCAACGCGCAAGCATAGGGCCAGGCGCTGGCGCGACTGGCGGTATTGGCTTTACGCCACACGCGAACCAAGATGGCCCCTGCAAAGCCCCACATCAGCAGGCCAATCAGCCCGGTTTCAGCCAAAATTTCCAAAATTAACTGATGCGGATGGGTTGCGCCCGTGGTGCGCTTATCGATGGATTTCGTGTCTGGCACTCGCACCCAAGGGTCACCCGCCTGGGCAAACTCTGGGTAGGCATAACGAAACGCGCGCACACCGACGCCATTGATCGGATTTGCCACGGCCATGCGCACCGCCGTCTGCCAAATAGGCAAGCGCCCAGCGAGTGCGAAGTCGGCGGTTTGCAAATCCAAAATGGCCATGGTGCGCGCTACCCGTTGTGCGAATCGACTATTGGTTGCATTCAGCGCAGCTACTAGGCAAAGCGCTGCGGCAACAGCAATTAGCAATCCAAGCCTAGCTTTTCGCCATTGATAGCCGCTAATTCGTAAACCCCAAAGTAGACTCACAATCGCAAACATCACCCAGCCGGCACGCGCGCCACCGAGCAAAACCACAGCGGCAAGAGCCAACCAAACGGCAAACATAAAGCTCGCTCGGTGCCAAAGGCGGTCGGTGTCAGAAATTAGCTTTTGCGCGGCAAACAGCGCAATCGGCGCCAGCGTCGCCACGATTAGACCCAGCTTTAAATTATCAGCACCGAATACCCCGCTAATACGGTCGGAATTGCTTGTTCCGCCGATGCTGATGCCAGTCGAGGCCTGCACCAATGCGTCAATACACCAAATTGCCAGAATTATGGCCGTAAATTTGCCTAAGAACTTCCTTTGTGCCTGACTGAGTTGCGCAGCCGCAATCAGCAACGCGGCAAATCGCAATGCGCCAA
>JAYVAQ010000014.1:0-13986 GCA_043750875.1 Rhodanobacteraceae bacterium | reverse complement strand
GCATCTATACGTGGAAGATTTAAGCGTCGGCAGTGCAAAACTTGGTGCGACCCGCTGGGAAAGTTTTCCTACGCCCAAGGGCATGCGCATTGATCTTCTTGAAAGCAAATCGAGCGATTTGACCTTGACCGGCAGTGGCGATTGGCAGGGCGTCGGCGCGCAGGGTTTGTCTAGCTTTAAGCTGCGTTTCTCGGCGCAAGATTTGGGCCGGATGTTGGGCGGATTGGGCTTTTCCGGGCATGTTGCGGGTGGTCAAACCTTGGCTGAAATCGATGCGGACTGGCAAGGTGCACCGATTGAATTTGCCCTCGCAAAGCTGCATGGTCGGCTAAATGTGTGGGTCGGTAGCGGCCGCTTTTTAGAGCTCGACCCCGGTGCCGGACGACTGTTTGGCTTGCTCAGTGTGCGCGAACTACCGCGCCGTTTGGCGTTAGATTTCCGCGACTTTTTTCAAACCGGCATGAGCTTCACCGAAATCCGGGGTGATTTTAGTTTCGATGCTGGCAACGCCTACACCGATGGGCTAAAAATTAAAGCGCCGGCCGCAGATATTACCGTGATCGGCCGCACCGGCCTAAGTGCGCGCGACTATGAGCAAACCGCATTGGTCAGCCCAAAAATTGGCGTGCTGCCGATGGTTGGCGCGCTTGCTGGTGGCCCTGCGGGCGCAGCGGCCGGCCTGATCGCCCAGCGGGTGTTAGAGGGTGAAAGCGCGCTAGCAGCAAATTACAAAATCACCGGCAGTTGGGAAAAGCCACTGGTGATCAAACAAGCACCACCGCGTGCGGCAAAACGTGCTATTCCGGAAGTGGTGCCAAGGTAAACCCACAGCCACGTAGTGACTGAAAACTCGAAGTGGCTAGTTATAAATTAATTCAGCACGCACAACGCTCGCGCCCTGCCCTTCGCCTTGCATCACACACGAAAAGGGCATTGACTTTTTCGCGACGCCTTCAGTGAGTTCCGCCTTGCCGGTTACGATTACGCTGCCATCGGCATCGGTGCTGATGTTCGAAATTTCGGAGCTGTCAATGATCATGTCGGTCTCAGCAACTTTGCGAGCGATCTCGTCTTTGCAAATCTGCTCCAACGGCGAAACTTCTTTGCTACATGCAGCAACCACCGCAATGCTGGCTACGACAAAAAGTAATCTGCGAATGGACACGAGCGCTCTCCTGGGCCTAGATGCTAGTAACGCACAACCGAGGGATCAATTTCACGTGCATAAGCATCTATACCGCCTTCAACATTGAAAATTTCTGTAAACCCTAGCCCACGAAAGTGTTCTGCCGCTTGCTTCGAGGAATTACCGAAATGACATAAAAACGCCAAAGGTTGGGACTTGTCCAGCGCTTCCAGCACACTGAGCGTATTGCCTTCAAGCACTCGCGATGGCAATGGAAACGGTGCGCGCAACCGATCGTGTTCTGGCCGCACATCGATCACCAACGGCGCGCGCGCAGATTTTAGCGCCGCCGTTAATGCGCTGACCGACATTGACTTCACTGCCGAGGGCGCATTTGGATTGCTAATACTCAAGCCTGAACCTTGTAAAGAATCTATCCAATCAATGCGCAAACCTTTGGCGCGCTGCGCGGTTTGCACATCCATATACACGGTCAAATCTTGCGCGCTGGCCTTGATCTCGTGGCCCTCAATCGCTGCGAGTTGAAAACTTGCCTGCCAACGGCCATCGATGCGCAAATGCAACCCTAGGCTCGGTTCGTCAGCCATACCGGCGCGAATTGCAGTCGCTGCCTCGTCGCTAATAAAAATCTCGGGCGCGGTGCGATCAGGTGCCGCAACTCCGAGCAGCTGGTGCAGCTCACCGGTGTTGTAAAGCTGCATGATGATATCGCTACCACCGACCAATTCACCCTTAACGTACAGCTGCGGAATTGTCGGCCAATTGCCGTAAGTCTTGATGCCTTGACGGATTTCATCGTCGTTCAAAACATCAACGCCGACAAATCCTGGCACCAAATTGTTCAACACGTCGGCGGATTTAGCAGAAAATCCGCAACGGGGCTGCTCGGGCGTGCCTTTCATAAACAATACGACTGGATTACTCGCCAAAATTGAAGAAATTTGACGGTGCACAGCGGAATTCGGAACTGCACTGCTCATGGTGAGCCTAGTTTAAAAACGGTGCGGAATTGTGCGCCCCGGTTTTAGAGTTTTTCATCACGCAGCGTAAATAATATGCCTTAATCGCAAAAGCTTTTATCGAATCTTCGCCAAGATAAATAACTCTGTAACTCAATGCGACAAAAAGCGACTGTTTACCTAAAAAACTAAGCGCGAAGCGCGGTGATCAGCCCCTCCACACCTTTTTTGATCAACTGCCACGCCAAAATAAAATCTTCGTGATCACCTTGATACGGGTCGGGCACATCTGGCCGATCCGTTTCCGGAGCAAAATCTAGCAGCAACTTGATTTTATCCTCAAAGCCCGGTGGACAAAGCGCCAGCATGTCTTCGACATTACGTTCGTCATGCGCGATCAACAAATCGTAATCATAGAAGTCTTGCGCTTTCAGGGTTTGCGCGCGGTGATCCCTTAGATTCAACCCGGCCGCGCGCGCAATTGCTTGCGTGCGCAGATCCGCCGGCTGGCGCGCCGTGCCGGAATAGGTCGCACGCGAAGCAAACTCTAAGCTATCAAAGCCGGTTTCTTGCGCGCGTTTTTGGGCTTGCACCAAACTCAGCGGTGAGCGGCAAATATTGCCCATACAAACAAACAAGATTTTGCGCGCCAGCAAACGCGCGTGGTGCCCAAGTTGCTCGCCCGACACTTGCGTTGCACGCGTGAGTGCACCGGCATCGGCCAATTGCAATTGCGCGTCGACGCGCTGCAAATCGGCGGCGGTATCAATGCCGGGCGGAATCGCGGTCGGTGCTGTGGCGACGACTATCTCCAAGCCCAGACTGAGCGCGCGCAGCTGTTCCAGCGACTCGGCGCGCTCAAGTGCGCTTTGCGGCGCAAGCGCCAATTGTTTAAGCGCGCCAGCCCGATATGCATACAGACCTAAATGCCGCGCGAACGGTAGCTGCTCGGGCAATTGCGGCTCATGCAAGGGATTTTCGGACGCGCTAGTGCCAAGCAGATTTGTGCCAAGCATATTGGTGCTAAAAGCATCCCGCGCATAAGGAATTGGTGCGCGACTAAAATACAAAGCGCGCGCGTCGTCGCGAACCACAACTTTGACGCAATTGACGTCAAACAATTCAGCAACTGAGGTTATCGGCGTGCTCAACGTCGCGATCGACGCACGTCGATTTGCCTCCAACAAGCTAATCACCGCTTCCAGGCACGCAGGCGGCATCAAGGGTTCATCGCCTTGTAAATTGACCACGATGGTGTCATCGGCCCAACCTAGCAATTGAGCGCACTCTGCAAGTCGATCCGTGCCGGTCGGATGCTCCGCACGGGTCACGCAAACCAAAACGCCCAGCTGCTGGCCAATCGCTGCGATCTCAGGACTTTCGGTCGCAAGCACGACGCTGGCACTGCGTTTGACACCCTCTGCAGACGCCGCAAACTGCAGTGCCCGTTCGATCACGTGCGCCACAATGGGTTTTCCTGCAAGCAGCAGCAATGGTTTATTCGGTAGACGCGTGGATGCCAAGCGCGCTGGGATTGCGATAATTAGGCTCATAACGATAGCTTCAGGCGCCAAGCGGCGTAAATTCTGATGATAGCGTGATCAAAGAATTACATTGACAGCCAAATGCCGGTACCAAATGGCGAACAGCCAGCTAAAGCCCCCGAATCCGGCATGCCGCTAGTAACAGGCCGAAGCCAATAATCCAAGACCAAGTCGCCACGGGCGGCGGAATTTGGATAACCCCAAACTGCGCGACCAGCGCGATTACGAACAGAACGAGCGAGATGACCCAGACGGCCATGGTTGGGGCTTTACCGGAATTGCGCATTGCGGATCCTTTTGTTTAGTTTAGGGGGAAATGGCATATCGAATGACCAGCGGACATTCGGCCGCTGGTGTTTTTCAATCTTAGTACTGGCTAGCTACTCGAAACCATTGGCGAAGATATAGTCCGCATCAATATTATCGAAGAGCTTGCTTACAAACGCATCGCGCACACCGCCAAAGGCCGCCTGGAAGGGGTTGACTACCGCAAAATCATTGGACTCGGTGAAGCCCGCGACATAGGCGCTACCGATCAGATCGACGCCGATGCCAAAGCCCTCGTCATGCGAGATGCCGCCTAGGTAGGTCGAATAGACCAGCGCTGAGCCAGCCAAGTTCAATTTGCTAACAAAGGCATCGGATTTTCCACTTAGCCCACCCTGCAGCGCGGCGAGCACTGGGAAATTCGGCGAGGTCGTACTGCCGGTGATAAAGCTATTGCGTGCCGTGTCTATGGCGATGGCCTGGCCCTGGTCGTCGCCCGCGCCGCCCAAATAAGTGGAGTAGACAAACGCAACACCGGGCGGATTGATCTTGGCGACAAAGGCATCGTTAGCACCGCCGCCGTTGAGTGCTTGCAGCGGTGTCAGCGTTGGGAAGTTAGTCGAGGTGGTGCGGCCGGTGACATAGGCGTTCATTGGTGCATCAATGACCATGCCGAACACTTCGTCCGTGCCCGACCCACCAATAAAAGTCGAATACAGCAAAGCATTACCGGCCAAGCTGAAATGGGTCAAAAACCCATCACGGCCGCCCGCTAGCCCCGGTTGTACCGATGCCGAGGTGGTCGGGAAATTAGCCGAGGTCGAACTTCCGACCACAAATACCGCAGCATCATCGGCAACCGCCATGTCAAAGATGCGGTCATCGCCTGCACCACCGAGGTAGGTCGAGTAGACAATCGAGTTGCCAGCGACACTGAACTTGGTCATGAAGCCGTCCATTGCCCCGGCCTGGGCCGCCTGGAACGGCGTCTGCGTTGGGAAGTTAGGCGCGCTGGTGTTGCCCGCGATGTAGGCATTATCGGCCGGATCCACCGCTACGGCGGTGCCTTCCTCAAATCCGGTACTGCCCCAATAAGTTGAGTATTCAATAGCATTACCGGCCGCGGTCAGCTTGGTTAGGAACGCATCGGTGCCGCCCACTTGAGCGGCAATTGTTGGCGTGACGACAGGATAGTTGATGGAGGTGGTGGAGCCGGTGATGTAAACCGTACCAGCGCCACTGATGGCGATATCGTTAGCAACCTCATCGCCCACGCCGCCAATGTAGGTGGAGTAAGTCAACGCATTGCCGCTTAAGCTCATCTTGGTCACAAATAAATCCTGCCCGCCGCCATTAGTCGAGGTTGGCAAGCCCTGAACCGGGAAGTTGGCCGAACTGGTCATGCCCGCCACGTAAGCATCTCCGGTCGGGCCGACCACCAAGGAGGTGGCCTGATCCAAGCCACTGCCGCCCAGATAAGTCGAATAGACCAGCACCGGGTCAATCACCAATGCGCGCGTGCGATCGTAATTGCCGATCTGAAAGCTCACGTCGCTGCCGCGCACCACATAGCCGCCTTCCACTAGCGTTATGCCCTTTGGCCCCTCTTGGTAAATCACCGGCGCTTTTTGACGCAGTTCACCTGCGGCCATGGCAATTACCAGCTCACCCGCTGCATTCGCCGTAAGCGCCTTCGCACCCGCAAAGCTCATGCGGATCGCCGCCGGGTCAGCACCCGGCTTGAGAATGAAGTCATATTCGATGTTGCCTGCGCTGCCGTAATACACCAGATCAATACCCGGATAGATCTGGCTGTAGCGCACCTTGGCAAACGAGACAATATCGGTGTGCCATTGACCCGGATCATTGCCGATGAAGTAATTGCTTATGCCAGGCAGCGTCTGCACCCCCTGCATGCGAGGGTTTGTCGCAGCACCGACATAGCGCATACGCACGACCTCGGCATTCTTCGACGTAGTGTTGCGCGCCGAAGTCTGGCCTGGGCTAAGCACGATCACCGACTCACTAGGCGTCAGGAATAGCGTGTAGCCCTTGCCGCGCGCCAAGAACTGCACGCTAGCATCCGATTGGCCAACGTTTGGCTCAAAACGCAGCGGCAGCGCTGCGTATTGCGCGGCAACCTCGCTCTGGCTCGCCGTCCGGTCTATTTGCGAAACGGGCAGCGATGCGGCGAGCAGCGAGGAACTGGCGAGTGCTGCGAATAGCAGCGTGCTGCTCTTGATTGGGAAAAAAGTGTACGTCATGTTCATGGCCCTGGTTGCGACTAGCAGTCGATTACGCTACGTGTCCTCCTATCGCTTCGCTTCCACCGTGTGCTAGCGAACAAATCAGTGCCAATTGATGCAATCCACTTATGCCGTTGTCGGCAACTAACAAGCTCAAGCAACGCAGAACACGTACCGGACACTTTAAGCTCCAATCTGATTCAGCAGTCTTTTGCACTAACGACAACGCCAAGTTTGAGCACAGCGCCTCATCAAGCGGGGCGCTTGCCAGCGTGGGAGCGGCCGTGGATAAATCGATTCTGGCAACCCATTTTTCCTACTGGTAGTCATGGGAAAAGTGCTACAGAATCCAGCACGTCCACGGATTTCCTATGTTTGAAGAACTCAAGATAAACATGCACGCCATCGTTGGCGGCCATGACGTCATTCTCATTACGCTGGACGCATTACGCTTTGATGCGGCCGAAAACACCTTTGCGCAAGGAAAATTGCCGGTTCTCAGTCGCTGGTTGCCGCGCACAGGCTTTGAGCGCCGGCATAGTCCGGCCAGCTTCACTTATGCAGCACATCAAGCGTTCTTGGCTGGCTTTCTTCCCACGAGCGTGCGCCCGAGCGCAGCGGGTCGCGCGCACCCTAGACTGTTGGCGCTGGCGTTTCCCGGCAGCGAAAGCAGCACCGAGAACACCTATATTTTTTCGCAGGGCGCAAGTTTGCCGGAAGCGTTTTCTGGGATTGGCTATCGCAGCATTTGCATCGGCGGCGTTGGTTTTTTCAATAAACGCAACCCGTTGGGGAGCGTGCTGCCAAATATGTTCCAAGAATCCTATTGGCGAGACGAGTTTGGAGTTACCTGCAAAGATTCCGCCGATGCGCAAGTTGCCCTAGCCTGCACATTGCTGGCGCGATGCGAACAGCGCGTCTTTATGTTGTTGAACATTTCAGCCATTCATCAGCCCAATAGCCACTATCTGCCCGATGTGCCAGCGGGGCGAAAGGACGATTTGGCGAGTCATGAGGCCGCAGTATGCTACGTAGACCACGCTTTGGGGCCGCTGTTTGACGCACTCTCAGTGCGTGGTCCGGCATTCGTGATTATTTGCTCTGATCACGGAACCGCCTATGGCGAAGATGGGTATTTCGGTCATCGTCATGCGCACTCCGTCGTCATGGATGTCCCTTACGCCCATTTCGTGGTGCCCAAAGCATGATCATTACAGCGCCCGCGTCAAAAAAAGCCGATGCGTTAACCGCACTAAAGCACTACCTGGAGCAAGGTTATTGCGCATATACCTACGCTTATCCGCATAAAAGCGCGTACCGCAACCTGGTGCCGCCCGTGCCGCTAGCTCAGTTGTGGCAGCAAGAGCCGCGCAATGATCTTTTTTTATACGTGCATATCCCTTTTTGCCACTATCGCTGTGGCTTCTGCAATCTTTTCGCCTTAGGCGCGCCTAAGCAAGAACTGGTGAAGGGATTTTTGACTAGTTTGGCCCGCCAAATCAAAGCCACAGCGCAAGCCTTGGGCCCGCATTGCATCACCCGTATGGCGATTGGCGGCGGCACACCAAGTTACCTTGAGGTGGAGCAGTTTGAGGAATTGATGAGGTGTTTGCACCATCATTTCAATCTTCAAGCGCCCACAGGCTGCTTTGGTATCGAGGTAGCGCCCGACAGTGCAACACCGGAGCGCTTGCGCAGTTACAAAGCCGCTGGCGTCACGCGAATCAGTATGGGCGTACAAAGCTTCGTCGATCACGAAATGGATGCCTTGGCGCGACCGCGTCAGCGCGACGCGGTATTGCGCGCCGTTCAGTCGGTACGTGATCTTGATTTCGATGTGCTTAATCTGGATTTGATCTATGGAATTCAGGGGCAGACGGAGCAGAGCTTCATCTCCAGTCTTGACAGTGTTTTGACGCTCAGTCCTGACGAGCTGTATTTGTACCCTTTATATGTTCGCCGACTAACGGGTTTAGCGAAGGCGGAGCGAACGCATGGACTGCAGCAGCGGGCCGCGCTTTACCGCGCGGGCACCGCAAGATTGCACGCGGCAGACTATATGCAATCTTCAATGCGGATGTTTCGCAGCAACGCAAAACCACTACAGGAGGGCTTTGCGTGCCAGACGCTTGGCACAATCGGACTGGGCGCGGGCGCACGCTCGTATACGCGCTGCCTGCATTACTCAGAAGAATACGCGGTCAGCCGCGGTGCCTCCCAAGCGATCCTTCAGGCCTACAACGCGCGCACGGAAAAGGAGTTCGCCAGCGCGCGCTTCGGTTTTGTGTTGGACCATTCGGAGCAGCGCCGTAGATTTTTGCTCCAGTCTCTGCTGATGTGGCCAGGAGTCGATTTGGAAGCCTATGAAGCATGTTTCGGACGCACCCTGACGGATGATTTTCCGGAACTAGATTGCCTGCTTGCCCTGTCGCTCGCGCAACCGGATCAGCAGTATTTTGCTTTGACTAAAACTGGCATGGCGAACGCGGATGCGATTGGCCCCTGGCTGTACTCGGATGCGGTGCGAAGCCAGACAGAGGCTTATGACTGGCGCTGAGCTGAGCCTGCTGTATCGTGGCGATTTGTCCAGCTGCAACTACGACTGCGGCTATTGCCCGTTTGCCAAGCGGGTCGATAGCGCGCTGTTAACCGCTCAGGATCGCGCCGGCCTGGAGCGCTTTGTCGCTTGGTGTGATAAGACAAACTTTGGCTTGCGAATTCTTTTTACGCCTTGGGGCGAAGCGTTGGTGCGCAAGCACTATCGCGAGGCATTCGTGCGGCTGTCGCATATGGATAACGTGCGCGAGCTTGGGATTCAGACCAATTTGTCGCGCGATCCGAGCTGGCTTGCAGCGGCACACAAAGCACCGATCAATCTCTGGTGCACCTACCATCCCAGTCAAACGACACGTTTGCGTTTTCTGCGCCGTATCCAGCAGCTGGTACAGATGGGCATCGGCTTTAGTGTTGGCATGGTCGCCCTGCAGGAGGATTTCGCCGAGATCCAGAGCATGCACCAGAGCCTGCAGGATCTGGCGCGCAGCGCCGGTAAGCCAATCTATCTTTGGCTCAACGCGTACGACGCTCGGGGCGCGGACTACTATCGCCCGCAAGACATCGAAAGGCTCGTGGCGATTGATCCGCATTTTGCCTACAACGTCCAACCGTTCTCGAGTTTAGGCGCCGATTGCCGGGCCGGGCACAGCGCAATTTCAGTCAATGCGCAAGGCGAGGTAAGGCCATGTCATTTCGTGCAACGTTCGCTCGGCAATTTATATGACGGAAGCTTCGAACAAAAACTGTCGCGACAGCCTTGCCCCAATAGCCAGTGCGAGTGCTATATCGGCTACGCACTGCGCAGTGACTTACCGTTCAAAGCGCCGTTAACGCGACGCCACGCGCCGGTGTCAGGCACTTAAGCTAACTCGACACAGATAGGCATTCCCAATCGCAGTGTAAGGATCCTCACCACAGTCAATAAGTCCCGGCAGCAGGTCGCCAAAGGCGTTGATCTCGCCGATATAAGGCTGCCCTCGAAGGTCAAGCAAGACGTCGACCCCGGCATATAGGCTGTTGGGAAAGCAGGCGGCGGCTTTTTCTGCCAGTCGCGACGCCGCAGCGAGCGGTGCTTCCAGGCCGCTTGGATTGGCGCGTCGATTGCCAAGGTGCAAGTTGGTCATCGGTGAATGGCTTTGGCGCACCACGTAATGGCGTGCTTTTCCGGCGATCACTAAAATCCGCACGTCCACAGCGCCACCTTCCAGGCTGAGTTTTGGAATCCAGGTTTCCGCAATCATGCCGTGCGGCAAAAGCCGAGCCAGGATGAATTCAATCTCCTCCCATGTTTCATAGCTTTGCACGCGAAGGCTGTTGAACAGTCGTCCACCGACGATCCGAATCGGGCTCTTGAGCTGCTGTCTAGTCGGCGTCCAGCGCAACGCACAGACACCAGAGCTGGACGATCCGTGCAACGGTTTGAGAAACACTCGACCGTGGTCTGCCCTTTGCTTTTGCCATTCCGCGTAGCTCGTTGGCGCCAAAGTCGATGGCGGTCGAGTCACTTCTAGCGTGTCGCTCGTCGCCAGACTGATTTCTAGCGTGTCGCTCATCGCGACACTCGGGCCCGCGCCCAGAAATCGTTGATGACTCTGCCACTTGTCGAACATCACGGCGATTTCGCCCGGCGCATTGAATGCGGGCAACTCCCAGGCCTCGATGCGTCGAAGTAGCTCGCAATAACCCAGATGAAACTCACGCAAATACGCGACTTCGCCGTGTTCGATATTCGCGGCTTCTGGCGCGCCGCCCAGAGCAATTAAATGGGCGGCGAGCGCGGCATTCTCACCGGGCGAATCGATTCGCAATACGTCCACACGCGGGGCTGCGTTTGGCAGTTGCTGATAATCAATCAGCGTCGGTGCTGGCTGGCCCAATGCCAACCAACGGGCGCAAAAATCGCGAATCCGGCGATTCTCTAGATTGCCTACCAAGCCCAGCTGAATTGGCCGATTCAATCCCGGCTTATTCACTTCAGGCTATTCACCGACGGCGACGAAGCGGTCCTCTTCGTCGGCTTCCATATCCGGTGGGTTGGTCACGTCCACAACAAAGGGTAGCGCGCGCAGCCGCTTGACCATTTCTGGGCTCATGAAATGGTAGTGCAGATTGAGCTTTTTCAATGCGCAGTCTTGCAGATGCAGCAAGGACTCGCCGCCTTCATCGCTTAGGGTGCCTAACGATAAATCCAAGGTCTCAAGGCGTTGCACCAGCGGGCTGTTAACCACAACGGCGGCGATCCGGTCAGCTATGTGGCTGTTTCTTAGACCCAGGTATTTGAGCTTTGGAAACAGCTTTCCCGATAGCAGCGGCTGCAGATCCTCGACCGTCGCGGTTGCACCATATTCCTCAGTGCCCAGCCAAAGTTCCAAATGCTCAAGCTGCGCGAATTCGCAGCTACACACGCTTCTCAGCACGCTGGCGTCCATGCCGCCGGTTTCCATCGCCAACGCACGCAATCCCAAATGTTTGGTCGGCGTTAGCTTCAAATCTGTGCCGCCTCGGGTACGAAGCAGTTGCAACGTGGGAAACGCTTGCAATAGCGGTGCCATATCGGTTTGCGTGATCCAAGACATTTCGTTCTCTTCGCTGGTCACATCGCCAACAAAGATCGCCACCAGCTTTGGCAAGCGTTCGCGCTTTTCAATCAGCAGGTGCAACACTTCGTCGGGCGACTTGGACGACTCATCAGAAAACCAAGCACCGATTACAAGCGCTGTTGTTTCTAACGCCGCCGGCGTCGCCAAGAAATGTTCTAGCGATGGGATCAGCTGATCGTCATCCCAATCGCTGCGAAATCGATATGCCACGTCACTTCGTGCCGGCTTATCCATCGCATAGTCAACGACGCGCATACCGACGAAAGTACCGGCATTGCGGAAAATATCCTCACGTTGATTGATGTTTGCAAAAGCGGCGGCTGGCAAGGCGCCATCGGCCGCAGGCTCGCCCGCGTCAACGTAGCCTTTGCCCAGCTTTTCCTTGATCAGCTTTTCCGCGTCTTTGACGGCCAAGGCTTCACTAGCAAAGGATTTGCTTGTTTCCTGGCCGGCTGAACCAATGCGTCCGTAGGTGACGGTGTAGGAGTCGCCGGTCTGACTGATGTTCCAAAATTTACTGGATTTCGCATCCATGTAAATAAGCTTTCGTTCAAGCATGAGGGCTCCTTGCAGCGCTATAAGTCAGGATTCTTGGGTTAAGGTGATAGTCGCGCGGATCGTCGAATCCCGCAATCCACGCCGCTGCCTGATGGCACGATTGGGTGTTCGGCGGCACGCGCAGCAAATATTCACGCCCGGTGGATGGGCAACGACAATTGAGACCGACAAGGGACTCATCTTCCGGCAATGGGATCTGCAAAAGCCGCCGCGGGCCACCGGCATCAGAATCTTCATCCAAATCCAAATTTGCCAAAGACTACAACCTAGCAGTTTCAGCGCAATAATCCGAATTAAGCGCGCACCCAATAATGCCGCGATTTTCCTGACTTCAGTCACCAGGCACGAATCAAACATCTCGCTATAGTTCAGGGCAACTCCTCGCCGATGGAATGTCGTGAATCAAGCTAAGCCAACCCATACTTTTGCGCGCAAGCTATTGCGGCACTTTCTCCGCTTCGTGCTGATCAGCGCGGTGGTATTTGGGCCGAATCTTGTTTTTTATGGCCGTTGGACCTACCCAGATCAGATCTTGCCCACGGTACAAACGGAGCATGATGATCGTCTCGAAGCGCCGGGATTGCCAAACGGACTTTCCGACACGCTGTTGGCAGCGCTCAGGGCGAGCCGCGAAAAAGCCGGGCTAGCTTCGATGTCGGCTGCAATTGGCTATGACGGGAAACTGCAGTGGGCCGGTGCCACTGGGTTTGCTGACATCGAAAATAAGCAGCCCGCAACTGTGCGTTCGCGCTACCGGACCGGTAGTGTGGCCAAACCATTGACTGCCGTGGCGTTGGTGCGTTTGATCGATGCTGGAAAGCTAACTCTGGATACGCCGATCTCGCAATACGTGCCGGGCCTGCCCACGGCGCTGCAGCCACTTAATGCGCGCTTACTCGGTTCGCATCGTGCCGGCATTCGGCATTACTCGCGGATTCCACAGTGGTGGATGGGTTGGCATGAAAATTACTCGACGCACGATTACCCAAACGTGGCAGACGGCCTCGCCCTGTTTGTCAACGATGACCTGCGCTTTGCGCCCGGCACGGGATTCCAGTATTCGACCTTCGGCTACTCGCTGCTCGCGCGGCTTATGGAAGGCGCTTCGGGGCAATCGTTTGCACAATTGCTCGAGGAAACCGTGTACCGGCCAGCGGGAATGACCGACACCGCCTTAGATTCGGCGGCGGCGATGCCAGGTCGGGTCGCGTTTTACGAAGCAAAGGCGGCGCGCTACACGCCGTCGTATCCGATCAATTCCAGCTATAAAATCGCTGGTGGCGGTCTGGTGAGTACACCGTCCGATCTCGTGCGCTTAGGCACGTTACTACTTGGTGATGCGTTTGTTTCGGCGCAGGCCAAGAAGACGTTGTGGACGCCGCTGGCCTTGGCCGACGGCAGTATGAATCCGGAAAATTACGCGATCGGTTGGCGCATCGATACCTCCACGCGCCTGTTGGGTGAAACACGGCCCACCGCAATTTATCACCACGGTGGCGCGCAACAAGGTGCTGCAGCGTTCTTCATGGTGTTACCCGAGTACGGCATCACGGTCGCCGTCATGAGTAACTCCGGCGCCAGCTCGGCAAGAGTCGAGGTTCAAGAAGCCGCATATGCCTTAGCTAGGCTGGCGGTGAAACAGGCCAGCAAAGGTCGATAAAAACTGCGATTTTGCGCTACGGTCTTGGTCGCAGAAGTTTGCTGAAAAAGTCAAATGCACCACAGCAAGCTCGCTTGGCTACTAATGACGCAAATAATCTTTGAAATAGCGCGCGAAAAATGTGCTCGCCCATGGCCAGCGTTATCAAAATGTGAATCCGCCGGGCAAAAAATGACGATTCTTGCGGCAAAAATCGCGTACGGTCGACCAGCCAATCTTCAATTCGCTGGCTACTCACACACTCAAAAAACAGGAAAATTCATGAAAGCTCGTTTTGCTGCCGCAAGCATGTTCGCCGTCAGTCTCACACTCACCAATCCGGCGGCCGCTGAGACGCTGGGCTATCCGAATGTGGAAAAGGCAAGCTTCCTACTTGACTACCCAGACGACTGGGCGATGGTGCCTGGCGACAACGCTGGTGACTACGTCAGCCTTGCCAGCCCCAGTGG
>JAYVAQ010000013.1:0-21509 GCA_043750875.1 Rhodanobacteraceae bacterium | reverse complement strand
TCGCGGAGAGTGTTTCTCGTCAGGTGAGCCAGCTACTCTACATCAGTTTTTCAGGGCGTCAAGAAATTCTTATTCTTTGAATTTGAATTCGTTCAGGTTCGCGGTGGCTGCACTTACAAGCCTAGTCGCCCAAACAAGCCTTTCTGCACACCAGCCAAGACCTTTAGCGTCTGGCCTTTAATGCCAGGGATTCGCCCAACTGGGTACATACACCAATCACGTAGCAACGCTGCCGTCGCACTATCAGATTGAAAAAGCGGCGTCAGCCAGCGACTTATGAATTGATAGATGCCAACGTGTTCCCGCCTAACTTGATCGTAAGCCGCTAAAGCACACGCGAGATCATTGTGTGCATCAAGCGCTTGTGCCAGCGCTCTCGCATCTAATAGCGCCATATTGGCGCCCTGCCCCAATTGTGGGCTCATTGCGTGCGCCGAATCACCCAATAACACCGCGCGGCCTTCAAACCAACGCTTGTGAACAACGTCGCGATAGGTTGCTTTCGCCGTTTGTTCTGGATGCTGAATTTGCGTCAGCAAGTCTGCCGCATCTGGCCAAAGCTCATGCACTTGCGAGCGCCAACTGCCGAGTCCCTGCAGCTCCCAATCAACGAACTTTCTGGTTGGCAGGCTCCAGTAAACACAAAGCTTATCGGCACTGCGCGTTTCACCCGGCAAATGCCCAACCGGCAAAAGCCCACACATCGCTTTTGCAGCACGGTATCGCTGATTCAATACCTGAGCAAACCGTGCCTCTTTATCCTTTACCAAACACCATACCGCGCCCCATGGATAGGCCCGATCGCGGCTACACACACGCGCAAAACTACCGCGCAACGCGGAATGCGCGCCATCGGCGATCACGACTAGGTCATAAGGTCCAAATCGTTCGCCAGAAGCTTCCACCAAGGTGCCAGCTGCATTTTGAACGTTCGTCAAAGATGTCGAGAGCCTAACGCTTGCAGATTCTGGCAATGCACCCAACAAAGTTTGAAATAGTGCGCCGCGCTGAATTCCCAAGCCAAAACAAGTACTGTCAAGGTCACGATAGCGCATGTCCATGACCCGACGCCCAGCCGGCGTCTGCCCATAGAGTCGATCTACGCGTTGGCCGCATGACTCGGCTAGATCAAACAAACCGAGTTCGCGCAAAACGGCAAGCCCCGTCGGTTGCAGCAACAAACCAGCGCCTAAAGGTTTTAACTCAGCGGATCGCTCAAAAAGATGAACTTGATGGCCAGAGCGCGCCAAATAAATTGCTGCAGCAAGCCCTGCAGTGCCACAGCCTGCGATTGCGATGGAAAGATTTTTCATGTGACCAGTGTATGGTTAAACACTGCGTAATACCGCGAACAAACCCCAATCGCCTAGGCTGCCACTCAATGTATGGGAATCGCGCGCAATAAATTGAATGCCAGAGCCCGCGACTAAATCCTTGACGGTGCTGGAAACTAACACCTCGCCAGTGTTTGATCTTGCCGCGACCTGTTTCGCAATTTCGACCGCAGCACCGCCCAAGCCGGCGCCAATGACGTCACACTCGCCGGTATGCAGGCCAGTGCTGACTCCAATATTCAGACGTTGCGCGGCAGCGCGTATGGCACACGCGGCGCGAATCGCGCGTGCGGGGCCGTCAAATGTGGCAAGCATTTCCGAGTCTGCCATTTCGACCACGCGGCCTTTAAACAACTCGACTTCTTTTCGGAAAAACGACTGGAGCCGTGCGCGCAAATCAAAAAATTCTGGGCTAAGCGCCAGCGCCGCATCGATACGCACGTGCAAAACAGTCGCCAATACCCGATCAAAATCCGACGCATGGCGCACGCCGGTCAAAAACTCTTCAATTTCATCCAAAATTTCATCTTGCGCCCCTACAAATGGCAGGTGGTCAATGCCAGCAAGCTCAACAAATTTCGCGCCCGGAATATTTTCGGCAAGAAAGCGGCCCTCCTCAATTTTTAAGCATAAATCACCGCTGCGGTGCACGACTAAAGTCGGCACGCGCACCGTCGGCAATACATGACGAATATCAATCTCAGTATTCATCCGTGTGAGCGCGACTGCCGCCCCCGGACTGGCACCACGGCGCAGATAGCTCGCCCACCAGTTACGAAACGCCGGGTCAGCGGCAACGCTTGGCGCTCGGTCTTCCAAGCCTACCGGCCCGCCCCAATGGTTGCGAATTTCCTCCAGAAAAAGATCGCGCTGCGCTTCAGTTGGCCCCCACGGGTAACCCTCCCCACGCAAACGCCGCGCATAACTGCCCATCATCACCAGCGCGATGGTGCGCTCAGGATAGGTTGCGGCAAACAGTGCACACATCGGGCCGCCTTCAGATACACCACACAGAACGGCGCGTTCACTGCCAGTCGCGGCCATTACTGCGCGCACGTCATCCATGCGCTGCTCCAAGGTCGGCAACTGATCTAATGGCACGCGATCAGAAAGCCCGGTGCCCCGCTTGTCAAACAGAATCACCCGGCAAAAACTCGAGAGTCGACGCAAAAATCGCGCGAATGAAGGTTCCGTCCAGAAATATTCCAGGTGCGAAATCCAACCCATCACAAATACTAAATCCAGTGGAGCATCACCGATCACTTGATAGGCGATGTTGATTTCGCCGCTGCGTGCGTAATGCACTTCTGGGATCTCAAATTTTATTTCCGCGCTTTCGTAATTATTCACGGATGACGCCAGTGACACAGCAAGCGATGACGGCAACGCAGAAACTGGTGGCAAAACTTGTACGGAGCTGGGGTTAAACAGCGCTTCTGACAATACCGTTTGTACCGGTGCTGCTTCGCTGAGCACCAATGTGTCCTCACTGCGCAGCACCGCCGGAATTTTGGTGCTCCAGGCATCACCAAGATGCTGGCGCAACGCCAAATCACGCTGCAATGCCTTCAAGTCTTGCTGCAACTCCAACATACTCTGGTAGCGCGTAGCTGGGTCTTTGCGCAGCGTGCGATCAACGATACGCTCCAATTCCGGTGGTACCGCGCTCAAAGTGCTCGACAGTGGGGCTGGCGTGTAGGTCAAAATGGCAACGATTAAATCACTGGTGGTGTTCGCTTCAAACGCTGCTTTACCGGTCAGAAGTTCATAAAACACCACGCCCAAACTATAAATGTCGCTGCGCGCATCCAGCTTAGCGCCGCATGTCTGTTCGGGCGACATATAGCTAAGAGTACCCATCACTATGCCAGGGCTGGTGATCGCGCCCATTGCCAGACTTGCTTGGCTATGCAGCTCGGTTGCCATTGGTTTTGCTAGACCAAAATCGAGCAATTTCACGTAGCCATCGGGGCGCACCATAATATTTTCGGGCTTGATATCCCGGTGCACAATGCCTGCCGCGTGCGCAGCACCTAGCGCGCTGGCCACTTGCAAAACAATATCTAGAGCTGCGGCAAGCTCAGTCCTACGCCCTAACATCTGCGCCCGCAGCGTTTTCCCTTCAATATGCTCGGTGGCGATGTAGTGAATGCCGTCCACTACACCCACTTCGTGAATCGTCATGATATTTGGATGATTCAACGCACTGGCTGCTTTTGCTTCTCGCACAAAACGGCGCAGCCACTCGGAGTTGTCGGTGTATTTTTCCGACAACACCTTGAGTGCGACTTTGCGATCTAGCCGCATGTCACGCGCCAAATAAACTTCGCCCATACCGCCCGCCCCCAAAACTGATAGAAACTGATAGCGATCCGGCCGTATTCCCGGTAGAAAAACGTTGGCACGCATTTCCAGCGCTAGTGTGTCGGACGATGATGGATCCGCTTTCACCCTCTCCGGGGCACTCACATGCTCGCTACTTTGACGCAGCGTTGCGCGCGCTTCGCGAACTGTTGATTTGCGTTTTTTGACCAGCGCGATAAAACGGTAGCCGTGTTTGGGTACCGTTTCAATGTAGCGCCCGCCCGCTTCAAGTTCATGCTCCGCTAGGGTTTTACGCAGCAACGATACCTGATGTGACAAAGCAGCCTCGTCTACACGCTGCTCTGGCCAGATTAAGCGTAGAAGTTCCTCTTTGCTGATGATCGAGCGGCTACGCTCGACCAACACAATCAATATATCGAGTGCTTTTGGCGCTAATGAAATAACCGCAGTGTCGTACGTCAACAGTCGCTCCGCCGGCTCTAGACAGTAGTGGCCAAAATAGTAAGCGTGGCTTTCTGCCTTGTTTTGCCCTGGCAAAACATTTGCGCCAACTTTGTGCATCCAAGCCTCTGCGCCGGAGTGGCAAACGCATAATCTAAACCACAATCGTGGCGGTTTGTAGCGGATTTTGATCCGCCGAAGCCTTTAGCCCGAAAGTTATTGCCGCCATAATATGACTTTAAGCAGGCGTAACAGAGTTAGGGTATGGGTTAACTTTTGTTTTGCCCACCCCTAAAGCTACACTCACTCTTTAACGTTTAATTAAGGAAATAATATGCGCCGTTTAGCGATTGCCGCTGCATTGTTGTTCGCACTGCCCAACGCGTTCGCCGCCGCGCCCATTGATTACGTGCCGATGGACACGCCGTACTTGTTGACCAGCTTAAATGCCATGCCTCCGGAAGCAGCAAAGCGTTTTGAACGCTACATCGAGCCATTTGCTGCGGCAATGAAGTCCGGCTTTAACGCTGGCCTGCTTAAAGAATTGGCGTTGAGTAGTGGCGCAGATGAAAAGGCAATGGTTCGCGCCGAAGCTGAGCAAAATCTGCAATTTTTGAGTGATTTAGGACAGCTGTGGGTTAGTGAAGAAGCTGCACTCAAGGCGGGCTTCAAGCCGAAAGCCTTGTTCGCTATTTATGGCGTGGGGGCGGTGCCGGTGTTGCGCCTTGAGATTTCAGACGCGGCAAAAGTGCGAGAAACTATTGCCAAATCGCTAGTGAAAATTGTTGAACTCAGCAAACGTGCGAATGCGAAAAAGCCAGCGAAAGAGCGTTCGCCGGAATTTAGCTATACAAGGTCTGCCTTGCGCGGCGGCGAGGTTTTCCGACTTGGCACGGAAAAAATTCAGCCAGTTGTCGTTATTGAAGGTAAACACTTGGTTCTGAGCGTAATGCCGCTCGGCGCAAAAGCAGATTTACTTGACATGGTGGCACCAGCAAGTTCGATGCCCTCGACGGCAGTCGGTGCGAAGTTAACGGCAATACGTAGTCGTTACAAATTAGACGGTTTTGGCATTGGTTTTGTTGAATTTGCGTCGCTTGCAAAAGCCTATATGGGCAGCCCGAACCGCCTAGAAGCGGCCATCTGGGCAGCGAACGAGAAAGAGAAGCTGCCTTTGCCGAGTGCGGCATGCAAAACGGAAATGTTGGCCGCAATAAACAATATGCCTCGGGTCGTGGTGGGTTACACGGAGTTATCGGATACGCAATTTACCCAAAAAATGGTGTTGGAATTGGCACCGCCTATTGCGCAGAAATTTGCCAGTTCGGTATCGCCTATGCCTGCTTTTGGTGCGGGAACTGCTTTCAAAATGGGTTTTTCACTGGAGCCATTAAAATTTATGGATGCGATGCGCGTACAAGCGGACAAAATAACTGCTAGCCCCTACACCTGCAAAGAGTTGCTTTCTTTGAACGAAAGTGCCGCCAAAGTAAAGGAAAGCTTAGCCAACCCGATGCTGGGTATGGTGGCAATGATCAAGGGCTTCGGCATAAGCGCCGAGACTTTTGAGATGGACATTGCCGCGGAAAAGCCGGAGCCGCGCAACTTGAGCGGAAACGTCGCCATTTTCACAGATCAGCCTGAGGCCGTGCTCGGAATGTTGCAGGGCTATGTGCCACAGCTGGCCAACACCAAACCTAGCCTAGATGGCAAACCGGTTGCTTTAGACGCTGCGCTGTTCGAGGGTATTCCAAAAGGAGGTTTGAACGCAGATGAAGGTTTCGCTGCGATGACCAAATCTATGTTAATTCTTGGCGTTGGCAAAAACAGTGCGGCAGAACTCAGTGCGTTGCAACGCGCACCGGCAAGCAAAACTGGGGAGTCCTTCGAGTTGTACTACGGCCCGGCGCTGATGCAGTTGATGGGGACTTCCATGACCCAAAGCATGGAAAAGGCCAATATCGGAAAGTCTGCGGACGAGAAAATCGAATGGGAAAAGGTGTCTAAAGCCTACCGCGATCTGATGAATCAAATTGACGGCTTTGGTTTTAGTATCGGCTTTAGCAAAGACGGCCTGGAGGTGATTTCGAGCACGCGCTACAAAAAATAGGTTTTTATAGAGTTAGGGGCCAACTGGAACCCAGTTGATCCCCTCCCACGCCACCGGACAATTGGGCGGTGAAACCAAGGCAAACGTTCGAAGCCTTGGTGACCGCTTTGGCGTGCGCCAATCGGGTTTTTCTTAAGCCTTAAAGTCGAGCACGTGTGGCGAAAACCCCATGCGAATCAACAGGAAATCGCTGCTGATTTGGATGATTACATCGTCAACTTTTACAACGAATGACGATTGCATGCTGCGCAAGCGCAATTCGGCGCGACGTTGAGCAAACGCATAACAGGTTCATGGCTTTTTGCGCGCCCGAGGGTGCGCTTGATCGTAAACGTGGGCTAGGTGTTGAAAATTCAGGTGGGTATAGACCTGGGTGGTGCGAATATCAGCGTGGCCGAGCAATTCTTGCACTGCGCGCAGATCGCCAGAGGATTCCAACAGGTGGCTGGCGAAGGAGTGGCGCAGCAAATGCGGGTAGGTGCGCTGCCACAAACCCTGGCGTTGTGCCAATAATTTGACGCGGATTTGCACGGCGCGTGGGCTGATGGCGCTGCCGCTAGCACGGCCGGGGAAGACGAAATCCAATGCTGCGCCTGTTGCTAGCAGCTCGCTTTGCCAACGCTGCAGCGCCGCTAGCGCCATTGCACCGATCGGCAACAGCCGAGTTTTTTGGCCTTTGCCCAACGCGCGCAATTCACCTGTTTGAAAATGGATGTCCTGCCAGCGCAGATTGCACAACTCGCTCAAGCGTAGGCCGCAGGAATAAAACAACTCCAGCATCGCGGCGTCGCGCACGCCCAGTTCGGCGTCGGTGTCGACTTCAACCCATTGTTTGGTTTGATCCACATCCAAAGTCGCAGGTAGTTTCTTTTTGCCTTTCGGTGGCTTTAGTCCGCTGGTGGGGTTGTTAGTTAACGCACCTTCGCGTTCGGCGAAACGGTAGAAGCTGCGAATTGCGGCAAGCACTTGTGCCAGCGTTTTCGCTTCCAAACCACCGCGATGCAGTTTTGCGATACGGCTGCGTAGCGCCAGCGCGTCCAACACCAGCAAGGGATCGCTGCCGGTTGCGTCGGTGTTTAGTTTTGCATCGAGTGCGGCAAGCCGCAGCCAATGCGCAGAATAGCGCGCCACGGTGAGCTTGCTTAGGCGGCGTTCGTGTTGCAAATGTTGCAGCCAGCGCAGCGCCAATGGCGATAGCGCGACTGGGTTTGTGATTACTTTGGCCTCTGGCTGCTTACCCGAACTCATAGGGATCAATGTCCAAACTAAAATGCACATTGCCGGGCTTTTTGCCCGCGTGCAGAGCCGCAATCCACGGGGAAATCGCCTGATGCAGCTCAGCGCGTTGGCCGCACATCAACACCAGTTGCGCGCGATAGCGGCCCGCGCGTTTTGCTATGCCCGCAGGCATGGGGCCAAAAATTTGCACGCCGGTGTCGGGGTTGAGATCATGAAATTGTTGCCGCGCGCTTTGCAAAAAATTCTCCAGCGCGTCCTGCTTAATCGCATCGGCGCGCAACAGTGCAGCGTACGCGAACGGTGGCAGCTCGGTCGCGCGACGCTCGGCCATTAGCAGTTCGCTCACGGGTGCATATTGCCCGGTAATCACCGCTTGCAATAACGGATGCTCGGGTTCGTGGGTTTGGATCAGCACTTTGCCCGCACGGCTTGCGCGCCCGGCTCGACCAGACACTTGCAGCAATAGCTGCGCTAAGCGCTCACCGGCACGAAAATCCTGCGCGTGCAGGCCATCATCCGCGCCCAACACCACCACCAGCGCGATATCCGGAAGATCGTGGCCTTTCGCCAGCATTTGCGTACCAATCAAAATGCAGGGAGCACCGCTTTCCAGCTGTTTGAGCTTGGCCTCCATCGCGCCCTTGGTGCTGATGGTATCGCGATCAACCCGCAAAATCGGCCATTCCGGGAACAGCCGCGCTAGTGCTAGCTCTACGCGTTCTGTGCCCACACCCAGCGCGGTCAATTCGCTGCTGCCGCAAGCGCTGCAAGCCATGCGCAAGGGTTGGCGCAAATCACAATAATGGCAGCGCAATGCGCCGGCGGCGCGGTGCAACGTCATCGGGCGATCACAATTCGGGCAGTGTTCTACATGGCCGCAGGTGACGCATTCCAGCTGCGCGGCAAAACCACGGCGATTGCGCAGCACCAGCGCTTGCCCGCCACTGAGCAAACATTGACGTATTGCTTGCACACTCGCCGTGGCCAAACCTTCGTCCAGATTTTGCCCACGAATATCTAACACAAATTGTTCCGGTAGACCGCTAGCGGCGGCGCGTTGGCGTAGATACAGCGTTTGCATGCGCCCCTCGTGCGCGGCTTTCAGCGATTCTAATGACGGTGTGGCGGAGCCCAACACTATCGGAATTTTTAAGCTGTGCGCGCGTTTCAGCGCCAAATCGCGGGCGTGGTAGCGAAAGCCATCAAACTGCTTATAAGAGCCATCGTGCTCTTCATCGAGGACTATCAAGCCCAAATTGGGAAGCGGTGCGAACACCGCCGAGCGCGTGCCCAGCACCAAGCGCGCCGCACCAGAGCGGGCTTGCTGCCAGCCATAGGCGCGCTCGGTTTCTGATAGTTGCGAATGCAACACCACCTGCGGCACCGCCAAACGCTGCGCGAAGCGTTTGAGCGTTTGTGGCGTCAGGCCAATTTCCGGCACCAAAACCAGCACCGTTTCACCGCGCGCCAATACTTGTGCTGCCGCCTGTAAATAGACTTCAGTTTTGCCACTGCCGGTCACGCCGTCCAGCAAAAACGGCGAAAACCTGCCTTGACCGGCCTGAATCGCGCTGACTGCCGCGGCCTGTTCGTCATTGAGCTGTGGCCCAGCTAGCTTTACTCCGGGTGGGATAAAGCTTTCCGCGATCCAAAGCTCGGCCAAACCTTTGCGTTTGAGCGCCGCGAACGCCGCGCGCCAGCCTGGCATCGCGAGATTGAGCTCGGTATCGCTGCGCTCGCCGGTCAGTAGCAGTGCCAGCAGGGCGCGCTGCGCTGGGCCACGTAACGCGGCCAGCTCCGCACCCATCGTGGCGCGCAGCATCGGCACACCGCGCGTTTTCGTAACCGCGCCATCCCGCAACGCGGTGGGCACGGCGGCAGTGAGCACCTCGCCTAGGCTGTGGTGGTAATAACGCGCAGCAAAATTAAGCGTCTCCCACAGCTCTGGCGGCAATAGTGGCTGCGTATCAATCAGTTTGTAGGCAGTTTTCAACGCGCTGGCGAAATCACTGCGGCGGCTTATGCCCGCAATAAAGCCGACCATTTGCCTAGGCCCAAACGGTACGCGCACGCGCATGCCAATACCGGGCACGCCTGCTAGCGGTGCGTAGTAATCAAACAGTCTGGGCAGCGGCGTTGGCAGCGCGACTTGCAGCACAACTTGCAGCATTGGGCGATTCTCAGCGTTCACAATCGAGCGACGAAGCTGAACAAAAATGCCCGGGCGGAACTTTTACCGATAAAATTTTGCTCGCTCATAGCGCCTAAGTGTCGCCTTCGGTAGCGCTTGAGGCAAGCAATTCAATGCCTTAGCGCGCAATGCTCGAACGACGCTGGAGTTTGTGGGAATGGCAGAAAAAAAATATCGATTTAAGTTAGCGGAAAATACTAAGGTGATTTTTAGAAATCCCTTCTAACTAATTGTTTTATATCATTAAAATTAGTTTTCCACAGAAAATGTGGATAACTATGTGGATAAGCTTCCTAAGCCTCCCTAAAAGTGCCGCCTAGCGGGCCTGTCAAGCCCCAATTTACGCCGCTGACGAAAACTTAATCAAATTAATATCTATTTGATTTATAACGTTTTTCTTTTTGTTCGGAACCTGCTCTTGACAATGGCGCGAAATATTTATGACACCTCCAAGTCGGTTTCCCCCAAATGTGCAAAACCCTTTTTTAACAGCCACTTGCAGCCCTTTGGTCAACCAGAGTGAAGCATGTGCGTTGTAAGCCTCTATGTTTACCCAAATACGCCCTCAGAAGCTAATTTCGTTTAGTCTAAACGCGTCGTTTAGAGCGCTTCTTGCTGCGCCTGACGGCTTCCATAACAGTCTTGGATTAAGCGCTATTTCGTCTGAAACTCTTAATGATTCGGAAAACTCTGTTGCGACATTGACGCACGAGCGCGCGCTTGATCAATTTTTGCGCGAACACGAACGTCGGGCGCTGCGCATGGCTGAGCTTGGCACGCGTCAGCGCGATGAGGCCATGGATTTGGTGCAGGATGCCATGCTCGGGTTTGTAAAAAGCTACGCGTTGAATGCGGCAAAAGCGGCACCCCGGTCGGACTGGGCCAAATTGTTTTTTACGGTGCTGGATTCGCGTTTGACCGATTGGCATCGACGTCAATCGGTACGCAATCGCTTTCGCGTGTTTTTTTCTGGCCGCAGTTCAGCAGACGCCGCAAATGCCAGCGTGGATGAAGACTACTGCCGCAATGTTGCGGATTATCAAACTATAGAACCTGATCGCAGCGCGATGAACGCAGAGTCGGCACCTGCAATCAATAACGCACTGCACATTTTGCCGGAGCGCCAGCGCCAAGCGTTTTTGTTGCGCGTTTGGCAAGGCTTTGATGTCGCGCAGACGGCGGAAGTCATGCGCTGCTCGGAAGGCAGCGTTAAAACCCATCTTTCCCGTGCGCTGGAACGCTTGCGCACGTTGTTGGAGCCACTTGTATGAATATCCTAGACACGAACACACCAGCAGAGATTGCTACTAATGAAGACCGTGTAGTGCACGCAATCCTGCAGCGCTTAGATGCCCAAGCGAGCAGCTACAGTGTGGCGACGCAAATGCGCCTGAATGAGGCGCGCGCGCGCGCAATTGCGGCAACACGTGCGAAAGTACCGTTTTGGCGTACCAAGTCGATACTCGCGGCTACATTTGCAGTTTCGGCGGCTTTTAGCTTTGTCGTGCTAACGCAACAGCATTCGGTGCGGACATCCGCAGAAATGGAGGCCACTGCACTCTATGAGGCGACGTTTGGTGCCGACGATGAAGCGCTAAATCCTGCCGAGTATTTCGATTCTGACTTGGACGCAACCGCGTTGAACGAAATGGGCCTAGACGAAACGGGGCTAGATGAAACAGTCCTTGCGAATGATTTGGAGTTTTACGCATGGCTAAGCGAAAGTACCAACGCCGAGCGCGCGCCCGCAGGTTCGGGCAGCTAATGTTGCTAGCTGCTGCGCTTTTGAACACGCCGGTATGCCTAGCCGAGTTAGACAGCAACACTGCAGACGCCAGTAAAGTAGCGGCTCCCGAGCAAAGTTCGCGCGAGCTTTTGCTGTATCTGGGTGAGTTTGATCCTGAGCTCGATCCGGTGGAATTGAGTCAAATGAGTGACACACTTGAGGATGAGCTTGAAAGCAACACGGATGCCAAAACCGCAGCGGAGGTGCGCGCAGATGCCGCTAATGAACCTAAAAAGTAGCTTTCTAGGTGGCCTTGTTGGCTTGCTTATTAGCGTGATGGCGCATGCGCAAACTGCGGCCGAACCAACAAGCACCGATCAAAACACGACACAAAGCCCATCTGCGCAAGTTTCGGCCGTCTCTATTTCGATCGCGTTTGATGCTTTAAGCCAAGATGAGCAGCGGGTGTTGGCGCCGTATCAAAAAGAATGGGCTAGTTTGAGTAGCGATACGCAAAGCAAATTACGTTTAGGTGCTGTGCGCTGGCTGAGCTTGACGCCTGAGCAACGTGCTGCAGCGGCCGAGCGCGCGGCGCAATGGCAGGCGATGACACCTGAGCAACGCGTCCAGGCGCAGGCCAGAATGCGCAATTTCAAAGCGCTGCCGCCAGCGCAGCGCGAACGCATGCTGCAAACCTTGCGGGAGTTTCGCGCCTTGCCGCAGGCGCAGCGCAATCAACTCAGGCAGGAATTTGAGCGCCGCAACGGTGGCATGAATCGGCGCAACGGCCCGTTTGCGCCGCGCAATAATTGGCCACGCAATGGCGGCAGAAATGCCAGCAACCGTTTGCGCGATTTGCCCGCCGCCGAACGTGCCGCCACCATCGAATTTATGCGCAGTTTGACACCTGCGCAACGGGCGATCCTGCGCGCACGCTTTATCAGCCTGCCACCTTATCAACGCAATGATCTACGTAAACGCCTATTGGCAATGACCGCAGCGCAGCGCGAGGCTTATTTTCAGGCGCCGGATTGAATGAAAGCAGGCACGCCGTCATCCCCGAATGTTTTAGTCGGGGATCCAGCAATATTAGCTGCACAAAAGCCGCTGGATTCCCGCCAAAAGCATGCGGGAATGACGACACAGCTAACGAAACATCCGCACCGGCAAACCTAAACGTCCGGCGGTTTCGCGCACCTGCCCGTGGGTGATCGCCACCGCCAGCGCATCAGCGGCATCAGGGGCAATTTGGCCGCTGATATTGAGCAGCACACCCACCATGTATTGCACCTGGGTTTTATCCGCGCCACCACCGCCCACCACGGCTTTTTTAATTTCGCGCGGCGCATATTGCTGCACCGGTAAACCGGCATTGACCGCCGCGCAAATGGCCGCGCCGCGTGCCTGCCCAAGCTTTAAAGCCGAGGACGGATTTTTGCTTAAAAACACCGATTCTATGCCGCATTCTTCCGGCGCAAAGCGCTGAATCACGGCGGTGATGCCGTCAAAAATATCTTTCAAACGCGTCGGGAAATCTTCATCGAAGGTGCTGACCACTTCATGATGGATATGCTTGAAACTAGAGGTGCGCACGTCAATAATGCCTACGCCCGTGCGCCTGGAACCGGGGTCAATGCCTAAAATTCGAGTGGTCTTCAAAAACGTATCCTTTGTATTGGGCGCTTGATGCTAGCGCAAAAAAATTAGCTCAAATAAATCTAGGGTTACCTATCTAAAGACAGGTATTTGACCGAGTCACACATGCCTAGCCTATTCCTAGCGCAACGAGATTGCGCCAAGCGCCGCAAGCAGGCGCCATTCGATGCCAATAATTCAAAGGAAAACAAAATGAACACGCTACTTAGCGCCACTTTAGTCGCACTTAGCCTAGTAGGTGCCAACAGCTACGCCGCCGTCGATATGACCAGCCGCGAGCCGCAAACATTAGAAGGCCGCGTCGGCAATTTCGTCGAGCCGGGCTTATTTTGGTTGACCGGCAGCGATGGCGTAAAGGTTTTGGTGTACTCCAACGCCGCCGCCACCAAAGAAATCCACCCGGGTCAATCTGTTCGAGTAATAGGCTTGGTGCCGATGGACTGGCTAAAACTGGCGGATCAAGAAATAAATGCGCGTGTTATTACAAGTTTGTAATTGCTTAGCTTACTAACAAACGCTAACGCCCACGCGTCAACGCACCAAACAAACCGCGAATCATCTGCTGCCCCAAGCGCGAGCCCACGGTGCGCACAACGCTTTTTGCGAACGCCTCGGTCACGCTCTGACGCTGGCTGGCGCGGGGTGCGGCGGGTGCACGCGGTACCGCTGGCACAGTTCGTATGCGTGAGGCGGGAAGTGGCGGCGGTGTAGGTGCCGCTGCTGGCTTACCGCCCCCAGTTTTATCAGCCCAGGGCCAACTCAACGACCAACCGCCGGAACTTGCGGCAGGCGGCGCTGGGGCGGGTTCTGGCTGCTCTAGCCGTTGTTTAAGCACCTCAGAGGCACTTTCGCGGTCAATCGGCGTTTCATATTTACCGGCAATCGGACTTGCTGCCAGCACTTGCTGACGCTCAAGCTCACTGATTGCGCCGATGCGCGAACTGGGCGGCATCACATAAGCGCGTTGCACCATGCCGGGTATCCCACTTTCGTTCAAAAAGCTTACTAACGCCTCGCCCACACCTAGTTGCGTAATCACGCTTGCGGTATCGAGCGCGGGATTGGTGACGAAGGTTTCCGCCGCCACCCGTACGGACTTTTGATCGCGCGGCGTAAACGCCCGCAGCGCATGCTGAATGCGATTGCCAAGCTGGCCCAAAATCGTGTCGGGCACGTCATCCGGGTTTTGGCTGATGAAGTAAACGCCAACGCCTTTGGAGCGAATCAGCCGCACCACCTGCTCGACGCGCTGCACCAAAGCTGGCGGCGCATCGGTGAACAGCAAATGCGCTTCATCGAAGAAAAACACCATACGCGGCTTCTCCAAATCGCCTACTTCCGGCAATTGCTCGAATAGCTCTGACAATAACCACAGCAGAAACGTCGAATACAGTTTCGGCTTCAAAATAAGCTGATCCGCCGCCATGATATTGACCACGCCCCGGCCATCGGGTGCTATCGCGAACAGATCACGTAACTCAAACGCCGGTTCGCCAAAAAATTGCGCGCCACCTGCGTCTTCAAGCGAAAGCAGCGAGCGCTGGATCGCCGCCACCGATTGCGGTGAAACCAAGCCATATTGCGTCGAAATTGCCTTCGCATTTTCCGAGACAAAGTTCAGCATTGCGCGCAAATCGGCTAAATCCAACAGCAATAAGCCTTCGTCATCAGCAACGCGAAATACCACATTGAGCACGCCTTCTTGGGTGTCGTTAAGCTCTAACACGCGCGCCAGCAAAATCGGCCCCATTTCGGAAATAGTGGTGCGCAGCGCATGCCCACTTTTGCCGAAGATGTCCCAAAATACCACCGGGCTAGCTGCAGGCTTGAAGCCTTCTACAGCCAATAAGCTCAGCCGTTTCGTTAGTTTTTCCGATACCTGCGCAAGTTGGCTCATACCGGCCAAATCGCCTTTTACATCTGCCATAAATACCGGCACACCGCGCGCAGAAAAGCCCTCGGCCAACACTTGCAACGACACTGTCTTGCCGGTGCCGGTCGCACCTGCGATTAACCCATGGCGGTTGCCAAATTTACTCAGCAAACAGTAATCAGCCTGGCCGCGCGCCACGTTGATAGAAGTAGGGTTCAGCATTGCGATTTTCCATACGAAGTGATTTGGCGATGCTACCGAAAAATTGCGTACTCGGTGAATGTTGCTTACCAAATTTGCTCACCCTAGGCTCGGTGGGTTTCTAGTCAAAAGAAAAGAGCGCCGAAGCGCCCTTTTTTCTTTGCACAAACTTCGCTTCAGCGTCGCAATTTATCCACCTTTAGCGGATTGCTACGCTGAGTTAAGTCTTAAGCCTGACGACGGCCAACCAGCACCACGCCAAAACCCAAAAAGCCTGCAATTAACAACATCAGGCCGATGTTGCCAAGAGCAGGTACCTGGATGGCGTTGACTGCGGGAACGCCGACAGTGGTGTTGAACGTATAAGTAAACGTTCCCCCGCTTGCGGGTGCCACCGGGGTGCAAGTTAAGCCACCAGCAAAAGTGCCCGCTGCTGAACCTGTGTAGGTAACGGTCACTACATTTGGCCCTGCAACTGTCAGCGCCACGGGATTGGCTGGCGATACCGTATAGCCAGCGCCGGAAAGCACACAATTCATTGTGCCGTCTCCGCCGGTGATGCTGAAGTTAATCGGGGTCGAGCTAGATCCAGTACCCGGTGCGATATAGCTTGGAAGCGTCACCAACCCTTGTGGCGTGACCGGACTGATTGTCGGCACTGGCGGTGCCGCCGGGCAAGTTATCGTTGAAGTCAGCGTTGGCAGCGACGCAGCTGGGATTGCGGTTTGCACACAGCTCAGTGTTGATGTCGTTACCGCAGCTTGGGGCGTACAGCTCAAGGCAATCGCCGGGGCATTCGCACCCACGGTTGCTGGGGCGTTAATCGTGCGATTCGCGCCCGCCGTGATTGCAAACGCGGAGGTGCCCGTTGGAATTGTACACGCGAGTGCCACGCTCGCGGTTGCAACACCTGCCGTGGCAACAGTGACCGCTGCGGTACCAGCACCACCGGCTAGCGTGACAGAGGCAGGCAATGGGCTAAGCGTTGGTGCCACTGGCGTTACCGTGCCAGCGGGGCAAGTTAAGCCCCAAGCGCGCGGTGTTGGTCCGCCAGCGCCGGTTTCATTGCAAGTCAAAGTTGCGGTGCCTGCGGTAGCTGCGCGGTTGCACGCTAAAATGATGGTGCCCGCTGTGGTGACGTACACGCCGTTAGCCGGTGTTGTGGTCACCGCGCCGAAAGTGCCGCCACCGACTGCGCCCAAGATGGTACAGCCGGTAACTGATGTGGAGCCGCCGCCCGTTGATCCTGCCGGTGTTACCGAAATCGTTGTGGTGGCCGCACCGACAGCACCTGCTGGGAATGTGACGGTGGTCAATGCCGCATTCGTTGCTGGGGCGTAGGTTAGCGTAGGTTGAACTGCTGGCGCTGCTGGGCAGGTAATGACCGAAGTCAATGCTGGCAATGCCGCAGCTGCGGGTGTTTCTGTTTGCGTGCAACTCAGCGTGGATGTCGCAACCGCAGCTTGTGGCGTGCAGCTTAAACCAATCGCTGGAGCATTGGCTCCAAGGGGCGCTGGCGCGGCAATCGTGCGATTTGCACCCGTCGTGATTGCAAACGCAGCTGTACCCGTTGGAATCGTGCAGGCAAGGGCGACACTTGCGGTTGCAACACCGACGGTGGCAACACTGACCGCCGCCGTGCCGGTGCCGCCGGTAAGCGTAACTGCAGCCGGCAACGGACTCAGGGTTGGTGCCACTGGCGTAACGGTGCCCGCAGGGCAGGTCAAGCCCCAGCTACGCGATGCACCAACGCCTGAAATGCTTGGTGGCGGCGGTGGGGTTCCTGCGAATTCTGTGCAGGTCAACAGTGCAGTGCCCGCCGTGGCGGCGCGCGTACAGCCCAGATTGATCGTGCCAGCGGCGGTGGTGTAGAGACCGTTTGCAGGAGTTGTTGTGACTGGGCCAAAGGTTGCGCCACCGACTACGCCCGAGATCGCACAATTCGTCACGGAAGTTATACCACCACCGGTAGAGCCTGATGGCGTGACCGAAATAGTGGTAGTAGCCGCGCCTGCCGCACCCGCTGGAAAGACCACGGTTGTTGCTGCCACGTTTGGTGTCGGTGCATACGTTAGTGTTGGCGAGGTGACGGGTGCCGCTGGGCAGGTAATTGTCGAAGTCAACGGAGCCAGCGCCACACCTGCCGGTGTTTCGGTTTGCGTGCAGCTGAGTGTTGATGTCGTTACCGCCGCTTGTGGTGTGCAGCTCAGGCCAATAGCGGGCGCGTTTGCGCCGAGAGTTGCTGGGGCGTTGATTGTGCGATTCGCACCGACGGTAATCGCAAACGCGGCGGTTCCCGCTGGAATCGTGCAGGCGAGTGCAACACTTGCGGTCGCAACACCGGCTGTCGCCACAGTAACTGCCGCAGTTCCAGTTCCGCCCGTTAATGTCACGGCAGGTAGTGCGCTGAGCGTAGGTGGCACTGGCGCTACGGTTGCGGCTGGGCAAGTTAAACCCCAAACGCGTGAAACGGCAGCCCCAGCGGTTTCAGTGCAGGTCAACGTGGCTGTTCCAGCTGTGGCTGCGCGGGTGCAGCCTAAGTTCACGGTGCCAGCGGTGGTGACATAAACACCGTTCGCTGGGGTGGTAGTGACCGCGTCAAAAGTGCCGCCACCGGTTGCGCCAGAGATTGCACACGCCGTCACTGAGGTTGAACCGCCGCCACTAGAACCACTTGGTGTCACGGATATTGTCGTGGTCGCAGCACCTGCTGCGCCCGCTGGGAAAACCACGGTGGTTAATGCCGCATTGGGTGCCGGTGCGTAGGTTAGCGTCGGTGGAACGGGCGGTGCCGCTGGGCAGGTAATTGTCGAAGTCAACGGGGCCAACGCCGCACCTGCCGGTGTTTCGGTTTGCGTGCAGCTCAATGTTGATGTAGTTACCGCCGCTTGTGGTGTGCAGCTCAGGCCGATAGCGGGTGCGTTCGCGCCAAGCGTCGCAGGGGCGTTGATTGTGCGGTTTGCGCCCACCGTGATTGCGAACGCAGCAGTGCCGGCTGGAATCGTACAGGCGAGCGCAACGCTTGCAGTGGCAACACCTGCGGTGGCCACCGTGATTGTCGCTGTGCCAGCGCCACCAGTAAGTGTAACTGCAGCGGGTAAAGCACTAAGCGTCGGTGGTACTGGCGGCACCGTTGCAGCTGGGCAGGTTAAGCCCCAAACGCGCGAGACCGGTGCGCCGGCACCTGCGGTTTCAGTGCATGTCAACGTAGCAGTGCCAGCCGTACCGGCGCGCGTGCAGCCTAAATTGACCGTGCCAGCCGTTGTGACGTAAATGCCGTTTGCGGGTGTCGTGGTGACGGCGCCAAAGGTTCCACCACCTGCTGCGCCAGAAATTGCGCATGCAGTTACTGACGTTGACCCGCCGCCGCTCGAGCCGCTTGGTGTTATTGAAATAGTTGAGGTTGTGGCACCGGCTACGCCGCTGGGGAATGTCACCGTGGTGAGGGCTGCGTTTGGTGCGGGTGCGTAAGTCAAGGTGGGCGGGACGGGAACCGGTGGCAGTGCGGGGCAAGTAATCGTTGAGGTCAACGCAGGCAGAGCCGCTCCTGCGGGAATTGCGGTTTGTGCGCAGCTGAGTGTTGATGTAGTTGCCGCTACCTGCGGATTGCAGCTCAGGCCAATGTCTGGGGCATTTACGCCGACAGTGGCAGGTGCGTTGATAGTGCGGCTAGCGTTCGACGTGATTGCGAATGCTGCGGTGCCAGCTGGAATTGTGCAGGCTAAGGATACGCTTGCGGTGGCAACTCCGGCGGTCGCAACCGTTACTGCTGCGGTGCCAGTGCCACCCGTTAGGGTTACGGATGATAGCGGGCTAAGCGTTGGGGCGGTTTGACCTGAAATTGCGCCATTCTGTCCTACACATGCTCCAACTGTTAGCTTACTTCCAGTTTGATCGGTGCACTCGACAACGGCAGCAGTCAATGAAATTGGAAAAGTAGCTGCGACGGGAAAGGCAATCGAGCCAATTGAAAAAGACCCAGCGGGTACTACTGGGTTTGAAAATGGACCGGACGTTGCAAAACTACATGTTGCGTTTCCTGCTGCAAACGTGCAGATGATACCGGTCGCACCCGGCCACGGCGCTGCGGCTGGTGCAAATGTCGGTGTCGCGGTTAACGCAGACTGAGAATAAGAAATCGTAAACGTCGCCGCGGCGAATCCTGCCGCATCTGCGGCTCCTCGAACAACGGTTACTGGTACTGAGACCATGGAATTAGGTGTGCCGACAACCGTCGCTGCACCGAGCGAGATTGCTGCCGTCGCATTTAGTGTTATCGAAGTAGCAGCTATCAATATGAATAACTTTGCAAGTTTCATTTAGAGCTCCAGATGTTGCGATTGTATGGAACAAAAAAAGGGCACCGAAGTGCCCTTTTTTAAACGTTTAAAACTTAAACCTTAAGCTTGACGACGGCCAACCAACACCACGCCTAAGCCCAAGAACCCAGCGATCAACAACATCAAGCTGATATTGCCGAGTGCAGGAACTTGTACTTGTGCGGCAGGTGGTGCACCCGCGACAGTGGTACTAAAGTTGTACGTGAACGGGCCGCCAGTTGCACCAGGTGCAACCGGTGTGCAAACAACCGTGCCAAGGAACGTGCCGGACGTGGTGCCGGTGAAAGTTACCGTAGCGGTATTTGGGCCAGCCAAAGTCAAAGTAACAACCGCTGGTGCGACGCTGTAGCCCGGTGAAGCTGGAGTTACTGCGCAGTTCATCGTGCCTGGGCCTGTCGAACCAAAGGTCAACACCTGAGTCGAAGTGCCGCCGCCAAAAGCCTGTGGAGCCAAAACGGTGGTAGAACCAGACGCTGGCGTGGTAGCAGTAACTACGCTTGGTGCGCCAGCAGCCAAAACCAAACGATAAACATTTGTGGTTGAGCCTGGTGTTGTGCCAGCTGGTAATACTGGGCAGGTCAAAATGGCGCTTACTGCGCCAGCACGACGGGTTGCACCCAGAACTTGTGGTTGCGCAGTAGCGTTGTTCGTCGAATTGAACACCAATTGGGGGCCAGCCGTGAATGCCGATGGGTCAGACGTGGTGGCCGCAGGTGGTGTTGCATCTGCGGAGTAGGTGCAAGCGCCCCATGAACCGGTAGCTGGTGCAACAAAGCCTGCGCCTGTAACAGTTAGGCCGGTAATGTTGATTACGGTTCCAATAGGTTGTGCACCGGCATTAGCAATGGTCAATGTAGTTGGAGCTGCTGCGGTACCACCAAGGGGTGCCGGAGTAATGGTGGACCCGGTTGGAAGCGCAGGGCAGGTAATTGTCGAGGTTAAATTCGGCAGTGCCGCACCGGCTGGAGTTGCGGTTTGTGTGCAGGTTAAAGTGGCGGTTGCCGCTGCAGCAGTACGGTTACAGCTCAACCCTACGACCGCCGTGCCCGGAACAGCAGCAGGTGCGTTGAAAGTTAACGCTGCACCAGAGGTGATGGTAAATGCATTCGCACCCGCTGGAATCGAACATGCGGTTGCAACGCTAGCTGTTGCGGTACCCGCTGTTGCCACTGGCACAGCAGCTGTACCCGTACCTGCTGGCGAAACGCCACCAGAAAGGGTTGCTGCTGCCAGCGTACCGAGAGTTGGTGCAGTTCCGCCCACAGGGGCTGTGATTGAACCATTTTGCGGTGCGCACTGTGGGTTCGCTGCCGGTGGAATCGTAAGCTTTGTTCCGGTTTGATCTGTGCATTCGACCAGCGTGCTGGTGATTGCGACAGGGAAAGTCGGCGCAGCTACCAACGGGAAGTTAATCGTCCCGAGTGTGTAACTACCTGCTGGAACCACCGGATTAGTGAATGGTCCCGATGTAGCAAATGAGCAGTTGGCTGCACCAGCAGCGAAAGTGCAGTTAATTCCCGCGGCACCAGGCCAAGGCGCAGCACCGGCTGGCGTGAAGGTTGGGTTTGCTGTCAGCTGCGCTTGCGCGTAACTCAATGTGAATGTTGCTGCAGCAAAACTAGCGACGTCGGCAGCGCCTCGAACAACAGTTACAGGAACTGAAACCATTGTTCCGCCAGCGCCGCTAGCAGTGCCCGAGCCAATCAAGACGGCAGATGCCGCGTTGGTTGACGCGAGCGCTACAGCGATACCCGCTAAAAGTACGTTCATTTTATTTTTCATTTAATGCTCCAAGCGCAGGGCTTTAGTTATTTTGAAGCCATCGAAGATGTGGCTTTCGTTACTTTTGACTCAACAACATTTCCCTTAGAGTCATAGGTTTCCCACATTGCTTCACCAAGCTTAGAAGCAGTGTTGATAGTTATAGTGCCGAGGCTTACCGAGCCAGCATCAAATGCTTTCAAGGAAGGGCTCGCAACCATTACGATTACCTTTGATCCAACCAAAGAGCACGATGTCATTCGACCAGTCGAGCGAACAGCACTTAAGCAGCCGCTAAGGTCAACTTTTGAT
>JAYVAQ010000012.1:0-4732 GCA_043750875.1 Rhodanobacteraceae bacterium | reverse complement strand
GGCAATAATTAGCCCGGCCGCCATCGCGACTAAGCCCTTCAACACAAACTGATAAGCCAACGCCGCACCCGCCAACGCCAGCGCCGATGCGATTAAACGCCCCGGCTCGTGTCGGACAAAGCCCAGCGTCGCCAGCAGTATCGCACTGACCGCGAGCAGCACCGAAACGCCTTTGCCGCGCTTGTTCCAGTCGATCATGGTCACGACTTCAGGCGGGTTTACCACTGGCACCGGGGCATCTTCGAACCAGCTGCTCACCCGATCTTTGACGGCACCCGCCGCGCCGGTCGCGGCATCGGTGGCGCTTTGCACCATGGTTTTGGGCGCTGGGGCAGATAAGTAGCTGCTCCAATCGGTTAAAAAAGCCAGCGCGAACGCCAGCATGGCAAAACTGAGTGCCCATAAGCCAGCGGCTTTTGCGCGTTTGGGCGGGATAACGATCGTTGCTTCAGGTAGCGTCGACATTTTTCGCCTTTTTGCCCTTTTTTGGCAGCTTGGGTTTTAGCATCGTGCCACTGCAGTCTTTCGCACCGCAGCGGCATGTCCAAATGCGTTTTAATCGCTGTGTGTGCGCGACGTCCAAGCGAATGCCGTAGTCAAAACAAAGCTCCTCGCCCGCGCTGATCGGGCGAATCGCCTCCAGATACAGCTTGTCTTTTTCTTCTTCATAGTCTTTGTTGACATACAAGATCGCCTCGCAATTGGGCGCGCAGCTGTGGTTGATCCAGCGCGCAGCGTTGCCATTCACGCCGCCATCGACCAGATATTTGTCATTGAGGGTAAACAAAAATGTGTGGCCGTATTCGGTGTTATCACCGTAGAGTTCGGCGGCTTTTTCCGGGGAAATACGGTCCCCACGGTATTCAATGATGCGTTCGCCCTCGGCGAATGGCAGCACTGCAAACACACCTCGGCCGTGAATGGCAGAATTTCGAACGACGGTACGACGCGCCATGCTGGGTTAACTCCAAGAAGTGAGTGGTATTAAAGGTGTCGCGATGGGCGCAATACTGCAACTGCGGCGGGCACATGGCAACCCCACACAGCGTCGCAAACCGCAGTCGCGTTTTGCCATTTAATGCTTAGATTTCCTTCAACCTAGGCATTAATGCCACCAAATTGCAGGGCTTGGTGCGCGCATCAAGCTGCACGGAAATCAACTGATCCCATGCCAAACGGCAAGCACCGCTGGAGCCAGGTAGCGCGAAGACAAACGTGCCATTGGCAACCCCGGCGAAGGCGCGTGATTGCAGTGCGGAGGAGCCTATTTCGGCATAGCTCAAGGCACGAAATACCTCGCCAAAACCCGGCATTTCCTTGTCCATCAGCGGCTGGATTGCCTCAACGGTGCTGTCGCGACCAGTAAAACCGGTGCCACCTGTGCACACGATTGCATCAACCGCCGCATCGCTTATCCAAGCGCTGATTTTGGCGCGAATTTGATAGCGATTGTCTGGCAACAAGGCCCGCTCCACGAGTTTGTGGCCCGCTGCGAGAATTGCCTGCGCTAAAAAATTGCCGCTGTTGTCATCGGCCAAGGTACGCGTATCGCTTAAGGTCAGTATCGCCAGGGATATCGGGACAAATTCTGCGCTCATTCGCCCACTCGCACTTGCAATACCCGCCAAATAAAACCGCTAAGCGCGCCCAAAAACAGCAGCAACCAGCTCAAACCGATGCCCACACGCGTGGCGAAATTGACCGCGGGATTCGGCGAAATGTAGCCTTCAATCACGCCGCACACCAGCAAACCCGCACAGCCAAAAAGCAATACCGGAGTAGCGCGCGAAATGGCTTCGCGAAAAGCTAACGCGCGCGATTTTTGGCCAGGATTGACCAAGGCATCGCCCACATGTAGACCGCAGCCAGCAGCTAGGCAAATCACAAATAATTCAACCATACCGTGCGCCGGAATGAAATTGAGCAAGCGATCCCCTACGCCATACGCGTAGGTAAATTTGAACAGTGCGCCTAACATTAGTCCGTTGACCGCCAAAATATAAACCGTGCCCAGGCCGTACAGCGCGCCAATTACGAACGCAAATAATGCGACCAAAATATTATTTAGCGTGATCTCAAAACTTAACACCGACGCCGGTGTGACACCAAAAATGGCGTCGGTCCAAACCTTGCCCGCACGCACCTCATCCATCTGGCGCGGGTCCATAAACATGCCGGCCAAGTCTTCGGAATAGTGCACCGCCGTTGCGCCAATCGCGGCAAAGCCCAAAAACAGAACTACGGCAATGATGATTTCGTTTCGCATTGCCCAAAATGCATTTGGTACGTCATTTACGAACCAGCGTTTTAGATCAGCGCGCAGGTTGTACGCAGGCCGCGATAGCTGCTCTTGCGCGCGCAGATACACGCTTTCTAATGCGCTCCGAAACGCACCGCGCTCCGGCAACGCGGCAATGTCATGCTCAAGCGCCCGATATTCCGCTACATAGGCTCGCGCGGCTGCTAAACCCTGTGGTTTGCGCTGCGCAAACCGCTGCGTCTGTAGCACGAATTTTTGCCAGCGCGACGCAGCGGCATTGGCCTGTTTGGTTTCCACGCTGCGCATTGCAGGGGGCAGCTCGGGCGGCATAGGCCCCGCCTGCGCTTTTGCGCGCACCGCGTCAGCCGACAAGACGTTTCAGCCTTTCAAGTTGTTGCACTGAAGCTGCGCCAGCAAATAATTTGTCGTTCCCCGGAATCGACAATTTTGCAAAAAAAGCATTCACCAAACGCGTACGCTCATCTGGCATCAAACCACCCCAGCGATCCAGCAAATTGCGGGCGAAATCCCATTGCGCGGGCGTCAAAACTGTGCGTTGAACTTGACTTAAGGTAGCGTTGAGCGCTTTTGCCCTAGGGCCATCGTGTACCAACACCGTGCCCGCTGCCAGATCGCCAATGCGCGCGCGGGATCGGCCAAAGAAACTTAGTCCCAAACCCAGTACATAAAGTGCTGGCAGGCTATCAATCAAACGAAACACGTTGCGTAACACGATTTGCATCGCGCTAGGCGCGCGCCCCGACAAATCTACAATTCGAATTCCAGCGATAATTTTTCCTGGCGTGCGGCCACCTAACAGCAACTCAAAAATCGGGTGATACAAAAAATAAATCACCATCATCGGAATTACTACGGTGAGTAAAAATGGCTTTTGCTTCTCATCGAAGATATTGGCGAATTCATCGCGCCCAAGCAGATTGAAAATCGTCAACCCGATGCCTAGCCACAGCAACGCCGCTAGCACGCGGAATTTGAAATCCAACAAAAACGCATAAGCGCGCGCGCCTGGCCCGGCAATGCTTAGCCGCAAATCCAGCCCGTCATTTAATTTAATTGCTAGTTCGCTCATCGTTCGCAGTGTAATCCTAATGCGGGGTGGCTTGGAATCGCAAAGAACGAGTGCAAAAACGCGTATGCAAGGCAGCGATATGGCAGCACAAAGCGCTGCGATCCGCATCGTCATTACTGAGCACATGATCCGCAATTATTAGTCGCTTAGCGCGCGAGGCTTGGGCGCTCAGCATTTGTTGCGCCAAACTTGCATCAATATTGTCACGCTGCATCAATCGCTGAATTTGACTTGCGACGCTGCAATCGACGACAACAATTTCGTTCAAAAAATCATAGCGGCCTTTTTCCGCCATCAACGGCACAACAACCATCGCATAGGGCGCACGCCCAAGACTTTCCTGCACGCCCGCAACGACTAAATCCCGGATTCGTGGGTGCGTAATCGCCTCAAGCTGCGCACGTGCATCGGCATCAGCAAACACGCGCGCCCGCAACGCGCGCCGATCAAGCGCTCCGCCTGTGTCTAAAACATCCCGCCCAAATGTGGCAATTAACGCGGCCAAGCCGCTACTTCCTGGTGCTAACACCGCACGCGCCAAAATGTCGGTGTCAATGATCGACGCACCAAGTGCGGCAAATTGATCGCTTACGAAACTTTTGCCCGAGGCTATCCCGCCGGTAAGGCCGATTACCTTCATTATCAATCCCGCAATTTCAGCCGATACAAAAACTCATCGTCGCGGTGCTCGCCAACCATAAAAAAGCAGTTTGCAGCATGCACGAAGTCGTGGCGCTGGTAAAACTTTTGGGCGCGCGGGTTATCGCTGTAGACGCTGAGCACGATGTCGTCCATTTTTTGACTATGCGCGGTGTTAATAGCCCACTCGATAAGATTTTCCGCCACCCCCGTACCAAAATGGCTGCTGCGCAAATACAGCTGTTTCAATTCCATCACCGCCCGACTTGGCAGGTCCAGTGGCAGACTGTGATCGAAGCCTAACTTGCAATAGCCAATCATTCTGCCGGCGTCCTCGGCGACGCGGTAGCGCCGCATCGGATTCACCAATTCCTGCGCGACTACCGGAATGCTGTGTGTTTGGGCTAGGAAAAGATTTAAATTTTCAGCACTGTATAAGTGCCCAAAAGTATCGGTAAAACTTGAAATACCCAATTCAGACAAGGCGCTGCAATCGGCTTCGGTCGGGGTGCGATAGATCATGTGGCTTCTATAATTAGGAAAGAATTTCAAATCAAATCAATGTTCAAAGCTTTGTCTCAACGACGTGTTAAGGCGCTGCGGCACCACAGCGCTTGATCGAAGCTTAGCAGCTCACGGCATTTGCCTTGAGCACCTAAGTTAGACGCCGCTCGCGAGAAGCTTCGACAGAAACTCCACGCCTCCGACCCTTCCGTCCTTGAGTACGTCCAGGATTTGGCTCC
>JAYVAQ010000011.1:0-7853 GCA_043750875.1 Rhodanobacteraceae bacterium | reverse complement strand
TCGCGGAGAGTGTTTCTCGTCAGGTGAGCCAGCTACTCTACATCAGTTTTTCAGGGCGTCAAGAAATTCTTATTCTTTGAATTTGAATTCGTTCAGGTTTGCGGTGGGCTCATAGTGATGAAAGCACCACAGTTTCCGGCGTCAAACCATGGGTGACGGCAAGCTTGATGAGTTCTGCATCACTCTTTATTCCGAGTTTCTCGAACATGGTGCGTTTGTGGGTGCTGACCGTTTTAGCGCTAATAAATAAGCGCGCGGCTAAATCCATACCACGTTCACCAGTTGCAACTGCGATAGCTACTTCATGCTCGCGTTTGCTGAGTTGGGAAAACGGCGATTCATAACTCGCTTGCGGCCCGGCCAGCGCTAGGGCTTGCGCTAAATCTTGGCTCACGTAGCGGCGGCCTTGCATAACTTTGCGAATTGATGCTTTCAGCTCATCGGCACCAGCACTTTTGCTCACGTAGCCCGACGCACCGGATTCCATCAATCGGCGTAACAGCCTTAAATCTTCGTGCTGACTGACCATGATCACTTTAGGCGGCTTTGGCAAAGCGCTCAGTCGGGACAACGCTTCGACACCGCTGATGCCACCCGGCATGCTGATATCCAGCAAAATTACATCGGGCTTGTCTTTACGGGCTATAGAAATGGCATCGTCGCCGCGGCTGCCTTGCGCCACCACAGAGAACTCGGGGTCATTCGTTAGAATGGCGGCAAAACCGGCACGGATCATCTCATGGTCATCGATCAACGCTACTCGAATCATTTCCTATTCCCTTTAGAAAAATAGCTAAATACCGCTAACCATGCCGCTTAGGTACTCGTCTTTGAGCTTGACGTAATTTTTTGCTGAGTAATACAACGATTCGATTTCTACTTCGCTCAACATCCGCACAAACCTTGCTGGATTGCCACGCCACATTGAACCTGGCTCAACTATTTTTCCTGGGCTGAGCACGCTGCCAGCAGCGATCAACGAATGTTTGCCGACATGCGCTTTATCCAAAACCACTGCACCCATACCGATTAGGCAAGCGTGTTCAATTGTGCACGCATGCAAAATTGCGCCATGGCCTACAGTGACGTCGCTACCAATAAGCAGCGGTGTGCCACCGGGCGTGTACTTGCCATCGTGGGTGACGTGCAAAACGCTATTGTCTTGGATATTGCTTCGCGCACCGATGACAATTCGATTTACATCACCGCGTGCGGCGACAAACGGCCAGATGCTGACGTCTTCACCGAGATCGACTTGCCCTAGTACTACAGCCAAAGTGTCTACGTAGACGCGCGCGCCGAGCTGTGGCGTGAATTGTTGATAGCGGCGTAGTGCCATAGTTCAGTTCCGAAAAGCGATGAGCCCTAAGCTTGGCAGCATCCTCGTCGACGTTAAATAGCTTACCTATGTTTTCGGAACCAAAATAGTTGGACTCGATTTCGTCTGTTATTGGTTTCGGCGATGATTGCCATGCGACCTAAAAACTAAGCGGACCCTATGACTCAGCTCCCAAAACTTGTGACCGAACGCCTCATTTTGCGCGCGCCAGAATTGCAGGATCTAGACCGGTGGGCCGAGATGATGAGTGATCCCATTGCCACCCGCTACATAGGAGGTGTGCAACCCCGTTCGATGGTGTGGCGGGCACTGATGACAATGATTGGTGCTTGGCAAACGACCGGCGTATCGATGTTTTCAGTAATCGACAAGACGCGAAATCTGTGGCTTGGTCGCATTGGCCCCTGGTCGCCTGAGGGTTGGCCTGGTCTTGAGGTTGGTTGGTCCCTACACCCAGACGCTCAAGGCCAAGGCTACGCGCGCGAGGCAGCAAGCGCATGTATGGACTTCGCTGTGGATGTATTGCACTGGCAAAATATTATTCACACCATCGATCCGGAAAATACTGCGTCGCAACGTGTCGCCGAGCGCTTGGGCTCGCAGTTGTTAGGTCCGGGAAACTTACCTGCACCGCACGAGGCCGCTGTTGTGGAAGTATGGGGCCAAAGTGCTGCGCAATGGCGCAGGCAAAAATCGATACTTGCTGCGCCTCCATAAATTTGGAAAACTATTTGCCGATACAAAACGACGAAAAAATCTTACCCAGAAGATCGTCGGCACTAAACGCTCCGGTGATTTCGCTTAAGCAAATTTGCGCCAGACGTAACTCTTCGGCTGCTAGCTCGCCTTGTTCAGTGGCAAGCCAATTTTGTGCTGTGGCTAAGTGCTGCTGCACACGCTCAAGTGCCTGCACGTGACGGGTGCGCGCACTGAAGGTACCTGTTGCGCCCTCGTTTGCGACCTCGGTGCCGGTAGCCGCCAAAATTCGGGCGCAAAGCTCGGTTAGGCCGCCGCCGGTAAGCGTAGAAATGAGTAACGTGTCGTGATGTTGGGCAGGCGGCGATAAATCAGCTTTGTTTAGCACACAAATCCGCTTAAGTGACTCCGGCAGATTTGCTTGCAACTCGGAAAATTCGTACTCTGTTTGATCCGCACCTAGCAGCACCACTGCTAAATCAGCGCGTGCAATTTCCGCCTTGGCGCGACGTATGCCTTCGGCTTCAATGACATCTGGGCTAGTCCGCAAGCCTGCGGTATCAACCAGCGTAACGGGAACGCCGTTCAAGGTAATTTGCTCGCGCAGCACATCGCGCGTGGTGCCGGCAATAGCCGTGACAATTGCGCGATCACTTTGCGCCAAGGCGTTGAGCAAAGAGGACTTACCCGCGTTCGGTGGCCCGATAATGACAACATACAAACCGTCACGCAGACGCTGGCCATGCTTTGCTCTCGTCAGCAAGTTTGTTAACAACGCGGCTAATCGCAAATTACGCGCAGTAATTTGGCGGTCATGGGAAAAACTTATATCTTCATCAGGGAAGTCGATCAGCGCTTCAATATATGTGCGCAGTTCAGTGAGTTCGAGCGTTACTTGCACGACATGCTTGGAAAACTCGCCTTCAAGTGAGCGCACAGCGGCAGTGGCGGCGGCCTCGCTTTGTGCTGCAATCAAATCGGCAACCGCTTCGGCCTGTGCCAAATCCATTTTTTGGTTTAGAAATGCGCGCTCAGTAAATTCGCCCGCACGCGCATGACGCGCACCGAGCTGGAAACAGCGTCGCAATAGCATCGCCAATGCCACTGGCGATCCGTGCGCCTGCAGCTCAACAACATCTTCGCCAGTGAAAGAATTCGGTGCTTGGAAATACAACAGCAAGCCGTGATCAATTTCAACGCCGTCAGCATCGCGAAATTCAGCGAAATGTGCGTAACGGTGGCGCAGTGGCTTGTTAAAAAAAGCCACCGCAATTTTCCGCGATTCAGGGCCGCTAATGCGAATAATACCGACACCACCTGGGCCTACGGCCGTAGCAATGGCGGCGATGGTATCGCTCACAACGCGGCCGCAGTTCTCAACGCGCGTGTTTCAGCGCCGCAGTTTCATTCTCGATTTTGCGGGTGATGTAGTACTGCTGCGCCAAGCCCAACACACCGTTGAAAGTCCAGTACAAAACTAAACCTGCAGGGAAAAACGCCATCATCACGGCAAACATCAAGGGCATGTAAGTCATAATTTTTTGCTGCATCGGGTCCATACCCGTCATTGGCGTCATTTTGCTGGTCAAAAACATCGTTAGACCGTTCAACACAGGCAGCACAAAATACGGGTCGGAAGCAGTTAGATCTTTGATCCAAAATAGAAACGGTGCCTGCCGCATTTCTACTGACTCAGCCAACACCCAATACAGCCCAAAAAACACCGGAATTTGGATCAAAATTGGAAAGCAGCCAGCCAGCGGATTGACCTTTTCTTTCTTGAAAAGCTCCATCTGCGCCATACCAAATTTCTGGTTGTCATCAGGAAAGCGCTTCTTAAGTTCGGCAATTTTTGGCGCGATCGCCTTCATTTTTGCGCCCGACCGATATTGTGCTTCAGATAATTTGTAAAACAGCGCTTTCAGAATTAGCACGACCAAAATGATCGCCCAACCCCAGTTACCGACAACGCCATGCAACCAATTTAACAGACTAAAAAGCGGCTCAGAAAGGAAGGTGACGTAACCATAGTCAACTACCTTGGCAAGCCCAGGAGCGAGAGCGTTCAATGACTCTTGTAGCTTGGGGCCAATATATAGTGTCGCTGGCAATACCACGGTTGCGCCCGCCGCTACTAGCTGCGGTGCCGCAGTCTGGCGCGTTAAATACGCGTTTGCTGATGCAGCGGTGGCGGGCAAAATAGCGGTCGTATACTCATTGATTTCTGCTTTGTCAGGGATCCAGCTGACGAAAAAGTGATGTTGTAGCAGCGCCATCCAGCCGCCCGCAAAAGTCTTTTTAAGGGGCTCATCTGCAAAATCCCCAGAAGGTAGTTTCTGGAAACGTTCTTCAGGGCTGTAGATCACGCTGCCCACGTAAGCTAAACCAGCCGGGCTTGCGAAAAACGTACTTTCTGGCGTCGCTGGCTCCGCTTGCTGTAGTTGCCGATACGGAAATAAAGTGAGCGGCACAGCGGACGCATTGTTAATTTCATAGCGCACACCAATAGCAAAGCTGCCGCGCGCTAAGCGATAAATTTTGCGCACAGTGACGCCACTTGCATCGGTCCAAGTGAAGGGTACTTCCAGTACGTTTTGGCCGGTTTGCAATGACAACGCAGCGCCTGCGGGTGCTTGAAAAATTGCTAGATGATTCGGTGCCGCACCAACTTGCGCAATCAGACCGGTCTGCGCCTTAATCCAATGTGGATTATTGCGCTCAACCAGTGCGACCGGTGTTTTGTCGGTAAGCGAGACGGTGTAGGTCTTTAATTTAGCGGTGCTGATGTCTGCGCCAATCAAATCTATCGTGAGCTCAAAAACATCCGTATCAATTTTAACGCTCGCGCCTTCAGCGACTTGCGGGTCTTGAGCACTAGGCAGTTGGGTGACTGCGCTGGGTAATGTTTGAGCACCGGCATCCGGCAGTACCGCTGCAGCCGCAGCAGTATTCTGGCTCGGCAGTTCACCCGCAGTACTGGCGTCAACTGGCGTGGTATTCGTTATCGGTGTTGGCACGGGCGCGGACGGCGCATGTTCAAGCTGCCATTGCGTTAACAACATATAGGCCAATGCGGCAGTGGCGAAAGCAAACAAAAGTCGAGTGTTATTCATGGCTCACTGTTTTTAATGGGGCTAATATGTAAAGGCGGGCTGACCGGTGGTTGCGGCACGGCATCAGTTGTTGGTGCACTGGCGTAGAAATCAACAGCACGCGAAATAAGTCGTTCGATCTCTAAACTTAATACCGAATTCGACGTTTTCTGAGCCGCCGTTTTCGCCATGGCGATCAGCTCAAGCCCGGTTAAACGCGAAGTATTGGCGCGAAAACACTCGCGCAGCAGGCGTTTTACACGATTGCGTTCGTGTGCACGCTTAATTTGCTTTTTTGCGAGTGCCAAGCCTAGCCTCGGACGCAAGCCGTTTTTTGCAAAGCTCGCTATTGGTGTTAACTGGGTTGGTGGCTGCAAATTGATCCGGGCAGCAACAAGCGTTACATATGCACCGGAAAAACGTTTGCCCGCAGCGAATATACGATTATATTCTGCGGGCAAAAGGAGTCGCGCATGGCGTGGAAAGTCGATGCATGACCTCTTTGTTGGCACTGCAATCCGCTAACGCGGACAATTTGCAAAGCTGAAAACAGCTCGCGTCCTACGCTTGCTGCCAACGCGGAATGCTGAGGCTAAGGAATTAGCTTCGAACGGCCCTTGGCTCGGCGTGCAGAAATAATTGCACGGCCACTTTTGGTCGCCATACGGGCGCGAAATCCGTGGGTGCGAGCGCGATGCAATTTGCTTGGTTGGAATGTACGTTTCATGGCTAAGCCCTAAAATTTGGAGAATTCGGTAAAAAACTGCGTTGTGCCAAAATTAGAGAGCTTCAATAGCGAAGCATCAGCAAAACGGTCTATTACAATAGCGGTCTAGCCTTAGCTATGTCAATTAGCTGCTACGCTTGACGTTTATAAAGCTTTTAGGGAGGGCTAGCTCTGTCCATGCGCGCCTGGAAAAAAATTACCGATGATCTTGCTATAGAAATCGGCCAAGAGTCCGTTTTGCTGTGGCTAACGCCCTTAGTGGCGCGAGTTAACGCTGACACATTAAAGTTGTTTGCAAGCAATGCCCACGTTGAAACCGAAGTGCGCGCGTTGCTGCCACGTATTCGTAAACTACTGGCGAAGCACGCGCCGGAGCTGCAAAACCTAGAACTACACGTTGGGGATGGGTACGAACATGAACCCAATGTGCCTTCAGTTTTTGCCGCTAGCCCGGCAACCCACTACACGCCAACGAGGGCACCCTTACCGAGTGATTTCGCCTCACGATTAGATCCTCGGTACAGTTTCGCCAATTTCGTTGAAGGCCGCTCGAACCAGTTGGCCAAACACACAGCGCTGCAAGTCGCGCGTGACCCGGGTGCGGCCAATTACAATCCGCTGATGCTTTATGGCGGCACTGGCTTAGGTAAAACCCACATTTTGCATGCTTTAGGTGGCGCGATTCAGGCGCAAAACCCGGCCGCGCGCATTATGTATGTGCGTAGCGAGGACTTTGTCAGCGGCATGATGAAGGCGCTGCGCGGCGAGGGAAGTTCCAGCGTCAATGCAATGGAGCAGTTTAAATCTCTGTACCGGGGTCTTGATTGCCTGCTGATCGATGACATTCAGTTTTTTGCTGGCAAAGAACGTTCGCAGGAAGAGTTTTTCCACACTTTCAACACCCTTTATGACTCCAGGCAGCAAGTAGTGATGACCTGTGATCGCTTTCCAAAGGAGTTAGAACGCTTTGAGCAGCGTCTACAGTCCCGCTTTGGTTGGGGGTTGAGCGTTGCCGTTGAGCCGCCGGATTTTGAGACCCGGGTCGAAATTTTGTTAGCCAAAGCGCACGCATCCAAGATGCAGCTGGATGAAGCGGTAGCACAGCTGATTGCTAAGCGCATGCGCTCAAACGTACGCGAGCTAGAAGGGGCACTCAACACGCTAACCGCACGCGCGCATTTTTCTGGGCAGGCGATTACGCTTGATTTCGCCTCCGAGACTTTACGCGACTTATTTTCGGTACAAGACCGTAGCGTTTCAGTGAGTAGCATTCAAAAGTCCGTGGCTGAATACACCCGCATTTCGTTGAGCGATTTGCTTTCAGTAAAACGCACGCGTTCTATCGCACGCGCACGGCAATTGGCGATGGCGCTAACCAAAGAATTGACCAACTTGAGCTTGAAAGAGATTGGCGAGGCATTTGGTGGTCGTGATCACACCACCGTTTTGCACGCTTGTCGTTTGGTTGAAGAGCTGAAGAAGACTGAAGGTCAAAACTTTGATGATTGGCAGACCATGTTACGGCGCTTAGTTGGATAGCTACCGGCCGGGGTTTCAATAACGAGGTTTGAATAACTGGTGTATAAGACCCTGCATAAGTATGTGGATAAGCGTTTGGTAACCCAGTGGAAAAAGTTATCCACGTATGCTGCACCACTTTTACCATTCTTGTTAAGATCGATGTCCACCGTTTTTGAGCGATAATCATTCGATCAATCAAGGGCTTGTAAAGTTATCCCCGAAAACACTTAACACTACTACTACTACTGTTTTCTTTATAAATAAGAACTAAAAGAAGAGTTGCTATGCGCTTTGCCGTACCTAGAGAAGTCCTACTTAAACCACTGCAGCAAGTGATCGGTGTTGTTGAAAAACGCCAAACTATGCCGGTGTTAGCGAATATCTTGATTCAGGTGAAAGCCGCGGAAGTCATGCTGACAACCACCGATCTTGAGGTCGAAATGCAAGGTCGGATGGCTGCTGTTGGTGCAGATGAGGG
>JAYVAQ010000010.1:0-7819 GCA_043750875.1 Rhodanobacteraceae bacterium | reverse complement strand
CACGAATACCCAAGAAAATCAGAAAAATGCAGCCAGCGCTGCAGCCGAGGCAAAGCGTTTAGAAGCGCTAAAAATTAGTCAGCAAAAGCAAGCGGAAGCGGATCAACGCTTGATTGATTCTTACGCGTCTGAGCAGGACTTGGAGCGCAACTATCAGCAAAATGTTGAGTTGTTAGATCAGCAAATAAACTCCACGCAAAGCGATATTGAAAGCCGCCAAAAAGGTCTAAATAAATTGGTTGCAACGGCGGCCGAAAGCGAGCGCGCAGGCAAGCCGGTGGCAGAGCAGATTAAGATGATGATCGTCAACGAGCGCAGCCAAATTGAAACGCAAAAAGCCTACATTGCTACCCGTATGGCGGCGCGGGTCACTGCAAAAACTCAGTACGATATCAACCTCAAAAAGTATCGTGAAGTGATCGCGCGCAGTAAAAAGTAATGCTCAGCAAATGCGCTAATGCGATTGCAAAACGTTGCCGGGTAGAAACACCCAAGTCCGAGTGATGTGCAGAACATCAAACCGCTCACCATTAACCTCGGGAGTTACATCAAACGGTGCGGCAATTTCAATGATGTACTTTGCCGCATCGTCCAGTACCGGTTCGCCCGACGATTGAATGATTTCAACCTTTTCCACGCTACCGTCTCGGCGAATCGCGACGGTGAGTACTAGGCTGCCTTGCAGTTCTCGTGTGCGCGCTTCATCAGGGTAATTAATATTGCCGACGCGCTCAACTTTTGCCACCCATGCCTGCATGTACTGTGCGTAGCCGTCTTCTTTAGTATTGGCGGAAATAAATTTGCGTTTGGGGCGCTTGGCATAGGCCTGTCGAGTGCGACTGATTTCCGCCTGCAAGTTTGCCATTTCCATTTCGCGTTGCGCATCTGCATCGTTTTGTTTGGTTTGCGCGTCCGGAACTGCAGCTTGCGAAGGCACTGTAGCAACCATGGATTCACTGCGGCGCACGGTAAGAACCTCGGTTTCTAGATTTTGTTCTCGGTGCGAAGTTTCCTCGACTGCAGCGACTGGCATTGGTGCAATGCCGGGTTCTGGCTTTGGCACTGGTGTGCTAAATAAATCCGATGGCCGAAGCTTTAGCTCGCTATCACCGCCGCCTTGTTGGTTGGCTTGCGCGATAAAATCCGCTTTGTCTGGCGCTTCGTCACTTTTGGACTGCACCAAAATCACGTCAAGGTTCGGGATTTCATTAGCGTCGGGATCCTCGGCTTCAAAGGTGATGCCCAGCGCCGCTACTGCGTGCAGCATGCCCGCTAATAACAGGGTCATGCCTAAGCGATCATTCGCACCGATTTTTGCGGCGGGTTTGCTCATCTGGATATCACCTTTTTCACTGAAGACGCTTTTCTAGGGCGTCAAATAGTGTGCCGGCGATATTGATTCCAAACGCTTGATCTAATTCGCGAATACAGGTCGGGCTAGTCACATTGACCTCGGTTAAATAATCACCAATCACATCGATTCCTACAAAATACAGTCCGCGCCGTTTAAGTTCTGGGCCAACCTGGGCGGCGATCCAGCGGTCACGTTCTGTCAGCGCTTGGGGCACGCCGACGCCACCACGTGCCAAGTTACCGCGAAACTCGTCGCCCTGCGGTACCCTTGCTAAAGCGTATGGGATCGGTTCTCCGTCGATTAGCAATATTCGCTTGTCACCATTTTTGATATCTGGAAGAAATTGCTGCACGAGTGCCAGTTCTTTGCCTTCATGCGTCAGAGTTTCAAAAATAACATTTATATTCGGGTCTACGTCTGACACCCGGAAAATGGCTGCGCCGCCCATGCCATCCAGCGATTTCGCAACCGCTTGCCCGTGCTGCAGTACAAATTCCTTAAGCAATTTAGCGTCGCGCGCAACTAAGGACTTTGGGCAACACTGCGGGAAATGCAGCGCAAATAGCTTTTCGTTTGCATCGCGTACCGATTGCGGTTTATTGACGACCAGCGCGCCTTGCGCTTCTGCCAAGTCTAATATGTGCGTGTCATGCAAATATTGCGTGTCAAAAGGCGGATCTTTGCGCGACAGAATGATTGACATATCGCCCAAATTAATGGCTTGAGCGGCTTCAAGTTGAAACCAGTGCTTGCTATCGTCAAAAACATCTAGTCGCTGGGCACGGGCGCAGGCACGACTGTCTTGTATGTATAGGTTTTCTGGTAACAAGTAATGTAGTGTGTAGCCGCGCTTTTTGGCTTCAAGCAGCATCGCGAAACTAGAATCTTTGTAAATCTTGATTTTTTCGATCGGGTCCATTAAGACCGCAAGTGCACGCTGCATGTAATAAATCCGGGTGTAGTAATTCTAATTGAAGCACGTCGGCGAAAAGTATGGAACGCAGAACTCCAAAAAGCGCCCGGCATGCATGGCTTTTGCAAAATCCTGCGCGTAGTATCGCTGAAGTTCCGGCGAATTGAATCGTGAGACGAATGTTTCATTGGTGGAAAAGGCCTAAGTTAGGCAAACACTTGGAACATAGTCTTGAGAAACAGCTGCAGCTGCGTAAAGCTCGTGTTAACGTTAGGCTTGATGAGGCGATTGTGTCGCGCGAAATGCTTTTGAGTGGTTTTTAAGTGCTTGATCTACTCAATAATTTGTTTAGTTGTAAATTGAAATCTTTTTGGGGTGCCTATGGACGATCTTAGCGAAAAAAGCGGTATGGCCGGCCTTCGTGTCATGGTGATTGACGACAGTAAAACGATTCGACGAACCGCCGAAACGTTGTTGAAAAAAGAAGGTTGCGATGTTGTTACTGCAATCGACGGCTTTGAGGCGCTTGCTAAAATTGCAGATCAGCAGCCACAAATTATTTTTGTGGACATCATGATGCCTAGGTTAGACGGCTATCAGACGTGCGCGTTGATTAAGAGCAATAGTCAATTTAAAGCTGTGCCGGTCATCATGTTATCCAGTAAGGATGGCCTTTTTGATAAGGCGCGCGGACGGATTGTAGGTTCTGAGCAATATCTAACAAAGCCTTTTACGCGCGACGAACTGCTGGGTGCAATTCGTCGCTATGTAACGGTCGGGTAGTTTTAAACAATGGCGCGTGTGCTAGTCATTGATGATTCCCTAACCGACGTTAGGGTGTTGACTGTCTTGTTAGAACGAAACGGTTTTGACGTCGTAAGTGCGGCGAACGCTACTGATGGCATCGTGCTCGCTCGGGCACAACAGCCGGATTTGATTTTGATGGACGTGATCATGCCGGGCACCAATGGGTTTCAAGCGACACGTATGCTAAGCAAAGATCCTGAAACAGCGGCGATTCCGGTCATTATCGTTACGACGAAGAATATGGAAGCGGATCGTCTTTGGGGCCTTAGGCAAGGTGCTCGTGATTTTGTAACAAAGCCACCCAATGAGCGCGATTTAATATCGCGCATCAACCGTTTGCTACAGGCATAGCACTATGACTTTTCCATCTGAATTCACTGAAACCAAAACCGCGTTTGAAATTCTGCTCGACTATGAAAGACGAAGTCTTGAACACGTTGCGGGTGTGCCAGAGCAACTTGAAGCGCCTGGTCTGTGGCGCGGCATTGGCTTTCGGCTGGGGGATATTTATTTGGTCAGCAGCATTTCTGAAGTGAACGAAATCCTGCGGGTGCCAACAGTTACCAATGTGCCGGGCACCAAGGCGTGGATGTTAGGAATAGCAAATGTCCGAGGAAATTTGCTTCCGATCGTCCATTTGCGCGGACTACTTGAAGGCGAGACTTACAAAGCCGTCGATACCGCGCGGGTACTTTCAATTAAGCAGTCCGGTGGGACCATAGGATTGATTGTTGACGAAGTGCTCGGACAGCGCAGCTTTGTGGATGAAAATAAGCAAGACAATAAAACCTATCTGGATAGTCCAATTAACTCTCATCTTTCGCATGAATATGTCGCGGGAACGATGAGTTGGGGCGTGTTTAGTATGGCGTCACTCATTAAAGAGCCTGAGTTTTTACAGGCGGCAGCGTAGGTTTTCTAATCGATTTGTTTTAGGTTAAGGAGAGTTGGAATATGAGTACTCCAAAAGGCGGACTGCAGCAGCGCGAATCGCAAACATTGAATGCAATCCTCGGGGTTGTTTTGGCGTTTGCATTATTATTCTTGTTCGTCAATTTCTTCTTGGCAAACAAGCGGAATACGGAGGATCGTGGTGCGATTGCCGCGATCAACGAAATTCAGGTGCGTTCCCAGCAGATCGCGAAATTTGCGGCCGAAGCAGCTGGCGGTAACTTGGCCGCATTCGCGGCGTTACAGGACACGCGAGATCAAATTGATGCGCGAGTTACAGCTCTAACTGCTGGCAGCGATGGCAGCAAATTCCCAGCGGTGCCGAAAATTGAGCAGAACATGGAAGTTCAGCCCAAGGTAAAGCGCTTGAGTGACTCCTGGAACCGAGTTAAAAAGAACGCGAATGATATTTTGACACGCCGATCTAACGTAGGTGACTTCACCGACAATGCAGTGCGCTTTTTAGAGCGAATTGCGCCACTTTCAGTTCGATCAGATCAATTAGCAAAATCCCTAGCTGACGTTAGCGCGCCGCAAGATCAAATTTATGTGGCATCCCGACAAGTCGCAATCGCCGAACGGATTATTCGCCGGCTCACAGAAATTCAGGCGGCTGGCGAAAACGCTTCGTCCGCACGCGATGGTTTTTTACGCGATTCGCAGCAGTTTGGGCGAACCATGGATGGCCTGCAGAACGGCAATCCGGAGCTGAGTATTTCTCAGGTAAGAAATGCTGAAGGCTTGCAAATTTTGCAAGAAGTAAAGACGATTTACACCGATGTCAGTGGCTTCGTTGATGCCATCACCAAAGGCTCGGATGCAGTTTTCGCGGTGAAAGAATCGTCCGGTGATTTATTTTTAAACTCGGCAACATTGCTGACGAGCGCGCAAGAAGTTGAACGCGCATTTTCATTGCAGCCAAATAACCGCGTCTTGCCCTCCGTACTGGCTTCAGTTGTTTCAGGGATTCTGGCGGCATTTTCGGTCGTTGGATTGCTGCTCTTAAACTATCGCGATCAGCAGCGCCGATACAAAGTGACCGCCGATTTGAATCAACGTAACCAGGAAGCTATTTTGCGCCTGCTCGATGAAATGGGCAGCTTGGCAGAAGGCGATTTAACCGTGCGTGCGACTGTTACCGAAGACATTACCGGCGCAATCGCAGACTCGATTAACTTCGCGGTTGAAGCGTTGCGTTCATTGGTAACAACGATTAACGAAACCGCTGTGCAGGTCGCGGCAGCCGCGCAAGAAACGCAAGCAACGGCGATGCATCTAGCAGAAGCCGCAGAACAACAAGCGCAGCAAATTACATCAGCGTCTGCCGCCATCAATGAAATTGCGGTTTCGATCGATGAAGTGTCGAAAAACTCTGCCGAATCAGCCGACGTGGCGCAACGCTCAGTGCAGATCGCCGGCAAAGGTGCTGCAATCGTGCGTCAGACGATTCAAGGCATGGATAACATTCGCGATCAGATTCAGGAAACATCGAAACGTATTAAACGCCTGGGTGAAAGCTCGCAAGAAATTGGTTCAATCGTCGAACTGATTAACGACATCGCAGAACAAACCAACATTCTCGCGCTAAACGCCGCTATTCAAGCGGCATCGGCAGGGGACGCGGGTCGAGGGTTCGCCGTGGTGGCCGATGAAGTGCAGCGTCTCGCTGAGCGCGCTTCAAACGCAACCAAGCGAATTGAAACGCTGGTGCAAACGATTCAATCAGATACCAATGAAGCTGTGACCTCAATGGAACAAACCACGGCCGAAGTGGTTGCGGGTGCCCGACTTGCGGAAGACGCGGGTTTGGCACTGGGTGAAATTGAAAAGGTATCAAACGATTTGGCGGATTTGATTCAAAATATTTCTGAAGCAGCGCGTCAGCAGTCTGCCGCGGCAACAAATATTTCCGCAACCATGAACGTGATTCAAGAAATTACTACGCAAACCTCCGTAGGTGCATCACAGACGGCGGAATCGATCGGAAATTTGGCGCAGCTTGCAGCCGATTTACGTCGCTCGGTAGCCGACTTTAAGTTACCAAGTTAAGGGAGGCAGGGTTATTTTATGGTCCAAGCTTTGGCGCCGTTTACCGCGATTGGTCAACACACTCTGGCCAACCAGCAGTTCATTTGTTGGGTATATGAAAATCTCTAGTCGTTTTTTAAAACCAAGCTTTTTATTCCTTAGCTATCCTTGCTGTAGCTATTTCTACCCGAGCTATTCCTCTCCAGGGGGCTGCCAATGAACGATCCAAATGATATTGATTTCACCACGCTAAACTGGGTGAAGCAGGAGCTTGACGAGACGCTCAAACAAGCGCGTCAGGCGCTTGAGGCTTACGTTGAGGATCAGTCTGACAAAAGCCAGCTCAAGTATTGCTCAACCTATATGCATCAAGTGCAGGGAACTCTGCGCATGGTTGAGTTATATGGTGCAGCAATGGTCGTTGAGGAAATGGAGAAAGTTACGCTCGCCATTGTCGATGGTCAGATCAAGCAAACGGATGACATGCTTGAAGTGATCATGCGCGGCTTGGTGCAAATGCCGGATTATCTCGGCAGGTTGCAAGGCGGACATCGCGATATTCCAATCGTTTTATTGCCATTGCTTAATGATTTGCGCGCTTGCCGAAGCGAAAAATTACTGACAGAAACTGCGCTATTTTCGCCAAATTTAAGTGTCGGTTTGCCTAACTCTGCGCTAGGAGCAAACGAAGCAACGCCGGCAGCCGCGATGCGCGCCAATGCAAGTAAATTGCGCTTGGCCTATCAGTTTGGTTTATTGAAATGGATCAAAGGCGACGACGTTGACGGCAATCTTGGACGGTTAATAGCCATTTTAGATCGTTTGCGTTCGATGAGTGTGCAAGTCGATGCGCGCCGCCTTTGGTGGATTGCGAGCGGCGTCGTTGAGGGCGTTCTACTCAAAGCCTTGGAACCAAGCGTTGCGGTTAAATTGCTTTATGGCAAAGTTGATCGCGAGATCAAGCGAATTGTTGATATAGGCGAAGCTGATTTTGATCGTCTGGCACCAACGGAACTGACGAAAAGTTTGTTGTATTACGCGGCACACTCAGAAAATAAGGGTGCTCGCCTCGCCGAAATCAAACAGCTTTACAAGTTAGAAACTCTGCTGCCTACGCAGTCGGAAATTGAGCACGCAAACAGCGCGTTAAGCGGCAGAAACAAAGCACTTCTAGATACTGTAGGTGCCGCGATTAAAGAGGACATCATGCGCGTCAAAGACGGGCTTGATATGTTTTTACGCGGCCCGCAGTCTAATGTCGGTGATCTGGCGACTCAAGGTGAAACGCTTCAACGCGTTGCAGACACTTTGGGCGTACTTGGTTTGGGTATACCGCGTAAAGTCGTTATTGAGCAACGCGATATCGTTACCAATATTATTGTTGGAAAGCAGCTTCCTGAAGAACAAGCCTTGCTTGACGTCGCTGGCGCACTATTGTTTGTTGAATCCTCGCTTGACGATTACATTGATCGGTTAGGCCAAGGCCAGACTGAGCAGCAAGCAAATGCTGCAACGCTAAAGGGATTGGAACTGCCGCAGGCGGAAGTGCGCCGAATTCTTGATGCAACGATGAAAGAGGCGACGATTAATTTGTCGCAGGCTAAGCAAGATATCGTTGCGTTTATTGAATCTCCTTGGGACCATGGCAAAATCGAGGGCATTCCGAAGTTATTGGAAGAAATTTCCGGTGCTTTGCGCATGTTGAACATGCCTGAGCCAGCTGAATTGAATGACGGCGTAACCCGCTTTATTGAAGTCGAGTTACT
>JAYVAQ010000009.1:0-5231 GCA_043750875.1 Rhodanobacteraceae bacterium | reverse complement strand
TGTCCGAACACATGCCGGAAAAGCATCGAGACTATGTGGATCGCACCGCAGCGGGCTTGCAACGCCGGGCAAAAGCCATTGGCGAGGCAACCTTAAGCGTGATCTTGGCGCAGCAAGGCTCACCGGCGCATGCCCTGCTGCTGCCCAGCGACGAGCGCTTGATAAGCTGAGTTGGTTTGCAACAAGTGTTCGTGTTTGCCCATACCCACCACTTTTCCTGCGTTTAGCACAACAATGACATCCGCCGCCATAATTGTACTGAGGCGATGCGCAATCACAATGCGCGTCATCCTTAGCTCGGAAAGTGCATTCTGAATCGCCGATTCGTTGATGGTATCCAGTGCACTAGTGGCTTCATCAAGTAGCAAGATGTTCGGACGCCGTGCGAGCGCCCGCGCAAGGGCCATACGCTGACGTTGGCCGCCGGACAGCGTGTCCCCACGGTCAGACAGCATCGTGTTGTAGCCCATCGGCATTGCCATGATGTCATCGTGTATTTGTGCTGTTCTTGCAGCCTCCACAACTTGCGCAAAGCGCATATTTGGATCGAAGGAAGCAATGTTTTCCTTGATCGTGGCGGAAAACAGAAACGGCTGCTGTGTCACCACGCCCAGTTGTCGGCGCAACGCGCTGAGATCATACTGAGCGAGTTCAATGCCATCGAAACTCAACTTCCCATGGGTCGGCGCATAGAGTCCAACTAAGAGTCGCGCTAGCGTGCTTTTGCCACAGCCTGAGCGGCCGACCAGGGCAATCATTTGCCCTGGCAAAACCGTCAAGTCAACGTCGAGTACGACTTGCGGCGAATTAGGCCCGTACTGAAAACTGACCTGATTGAGAGCAATTCGCCCGCTGAGGGACTCCGGTATCCATCGCGCTGATTCCTCATGTTGCTCGGGTGCCATGGCATAAACTTCGTTGGCGCGCTCCAGTTCCGTCTGTAATCTTGCAAATTCGCCTGCCACACTAAGCAAGTTTGTGATCGGAGCAAAAAACGCTGCCGCAAGTGCGACCGCACCAAGCATTATTCCAAGGCTAATTTGCCCCTGCAAAACAAGTAAGCCCCCTAACATCAACATGATCAATGGCGAGGCATCATTTAAAGTGCTTTGCACCAATTCGCTCCATGCATTGAGCCTGCCAAGGCGAATATTTGTGTTGATTTCGTCGATATAGCTATGCGACCACTTATCGATCGCATCGGCTTCAATTCCCGAACTTTTTAGCGTCTCCATGCCATTCAGTAACTGCACTTGCAGGCCACGCGAGCGTGCCTCTTGATTGACAACCTCGGAATTGATTTGAATTTGCTTTCGAAAGAACGCCAAGAAAGCAAAAATTCGTCCCAGTGCCAATGCCAGCGCAACTGCGGCGAGCAGCGGCGAAATAAGCAACAGAGTGACTAAATACAGGCTCACCAGCACGCTATCCAGTAGCGCGCTGAGTGCCGTATTGGTTAGTGTTTCACGAATGCGCGCTTGCGCATTCATGCGTAGCAATAAATCCCCGACACTGCGTTTGGCAAAAAAACTCAACGGCAAACTGGCTAGATGAAGGGCAAAGTCAATGGTTAAACGGGCGTCTACTAGTGCGCGTAAGCGCATCAGCAAATGCGTGCGCAACAATTGCGTCAGCGCTTTGTAGCCCAATACAAAAATTAGCGCACTAACGATCACCAGCCAAAGATCGTAGTCGGCTCGGCCGATCACGCGGTCTACCAATAGGCTCGTTGTGAAGGGCAACAACATCGCCAAAAATTGAAGCACAGCGCTGGTGACAGCAATTTTGATTAACGTACTGCGCTCAGTGAGCAATGCTGCAATGTAGCGCCGCGCGGAAAAGTTGCGACGCTTTTCTGGCGCGAACGTTTCACCCGGCTCCAAGGTCAACACCACGCCGGTAAAGCGCTTGGATACTTCCGCCCAAGGAAGCCGTATGCGCCCCTGGGCGGGGTCTAGAATTTCAATGAACCGCTTCTCAGCTCGATCAAACACCACGAAATGATGGAAGTCCCAGTACAAGATGCTGCCTCTAGCAACGTGCAATTTTAGATTCTCGAGCGAGGTCTTAAAGCCTCTGCCGCGCATCCCAAACCAACGCGCTGCTTGCAGAATAGACAAAGCATTTGCGCCATTGCGATCCACGCCTACGATATGCCGTATTTCCTCTAGCGGGATATCTTTCCCGTAGTGCGACATCACCATACTTAAGCATGCGGCGCCGCATTCGGTGTGTGTGGATTGCGCTCGAAAGGGAATTCCCCGAGCCCCACCCAATTTAATGGTGCGCAGCAGCGTCGGCAAGCTCGCCTTTAGTGAACGCAAATCTATCGCCATGCGCGGCCCCCAAAACCCAGCTGCAGCACCAGTGGAGCACGATCGACCACGATCTCGACCTCACCGGCAAGGCCATCATGGAAGCTTAAATCACGCCCGTTGAAAGCGAACGTCGCTTGCTCAATATCGGCTTCCACCCACACATTTGAACCCGACACCGGAAACGCATCTTCGCGCGCCGCCCCGAGTAGTCGGCGCGCTTGGGTTGGGCCAACCAATTCGTCGCCTATACGCGCAATTTTTAATTCAAGCGTGGTGAACGCATAGCCGGAAAGCTTCACTCGCAGGCGTTGGCCCAATGAAAGCTGTGGACGGAACGATCCTGGCAGCAAGGCCGTCAGCTTACGCTTTGCGCCCGCTTGCGAAATATCAAACAAATGCTGACCCGCGGCGATGTACTGTCCAGATTCGAGTCGCAAGTCACTCACAAGCCCACTGACCGGCGAAAAAATTTGCCGCCGTCGAAGTTCATTTTGCGCTACAAGTACGGCTGCACGCAGGCCAGGTAGCTGGTTGGCTACCGCGAAATCATTGAGATTAAGCAATCGCGCACGCACGGCCTCGTCAAAGCGGTTCTGTGCTTGATCAAGGTTGTTGCGTTCGGATTGCGAGTTCAACTCCAGTAGCAAAGTGCCTTTTGTCACTGCGCTGCCTGATGCAATATGGAGTTTGTCTATATTGCCCTCGATAGTCGCTTGCAGCGGAACTTTTTGGCCAGTTCGCACTACCCCCCAACCGGTCGCATACTGATTGACTTGAATCAACATGCTGGCCAACAGCATCACGCAGGCGGCGGCAAGTAGCAATCGGTAAGTGTGCTTCGTCCATCCAGCACCCGCTTCTAGCACTACAGGTTCGGCTTGAAAACCCTCATTTTGAGCCTGCACTGCTGCGACGCGAAAGACCTCGGTGTGCTGTTTGATACCTGCAGCGGTGGCCCGGCGCTGCACGTGTAAAGCATCGGTTTCCTGATACAAATGCTTGAGGAAAAACGCGGTACTTGCTTCAGTAAAGCGCTCTACATCGGCGCGATCTGCCTCTGGATCTGGCCACTGACTGGCAGATGCACTGACGTAAACAAGTAATCGGGTCTCACCATAAAGGTCACGCATGGGTGCAACGATCGCGTGGCGAATGATGGCTTGGCGTGCGCCATCGATCTCAGGATCAAAGCAAGGATCGTGCTCGCAATCTAAAAACACTTCCGTCCGATTCGTGCGCAGCGCGTATCCAGCAAGCCCAGATTGACTGTGCACATCCTCGTCTAGGCCCGGCGCATAGCCTCGAATGAATTGCTTATTGAACTGATCGACGCGAAATAGCTGCACCTCAACCGGGCCGACCAGTTGTTTTAAAGCTTGCATGAACTGACTGCCTAACAACTCGGGGCGATCATCTTCTTTGACACGTGACGCGATCTGTCCCAGAAGACGATCAAATAATCCGACCTTGTTTACTGTGCCTGCACGACTGCTTAAAACTTGCCGACGGTGTAGCAATGACGCCAACGCGCCACGAATCACATCTACGCGCTTTGCCTGGGTTAAACCCGGTTTAATCCAATAGATGTCACGCGCCAACGAGACTTGATGACGCAAATTCGAATCTGGCAGATCGTGGCACAAATAAATTTGCGGCACTTCGCGCAATGGCGCATTCAGCGCGAGCCACTCCAACAGTTCCTGCACGACGGAAAGCTCGCAGTTTTCCCCCAACGCGACGATCTTAACGCCATCCTGATTGAGTCTGTGCCGATATTCCTCAGTTGTACCAGCATGATAAATGGCCACGCCGCGCAGCATGAGCACAGCGGCGTTCTCGAAGAAGCCAAAGTTGAGCAGTTCGATCTCCGCCGAATCATTCATAACTTATCCCTAATGCTAGGATCATCAAGGACCAGCTGAACTTCGACGGCGGTACCGGTTTGCCACCCGCAATCCTGACGCGTAGCGGCGCCCTGTACAAATCGACACTGCCAACTAGATTCGACTCCTTGTGAGTTCTCAGCATAGGGATGCAATTGCGCCTCAGCGATCACCATGCCGGTTGGCGCGTCGATATCGGGCGCAATCATCAGCACTTGCGCTATTGCGTATTGGCCGCGGATATCTTGCACTTGTACAATATCTCCAAGCCGAAGTTTACGGGCTCGATCCGTGTTGAGCGCGAAGCGTACTCGAGGTGTGCTCTGGCGTTCCAATCGAAGCACAGTATCGCCCGGGTTGGCCATTTCGCCCTCGTTGCGCAAAACCGCTGCGACTGTACTGGCCGATGTAGCCCTGACCACCACTTGATCCAGCGCGGTTCTGCTTTGCTGCTCACGCGCAGTGAGTTCGGCGACATTTGCGCGTGCAGCGCGCAATTGCGCCTCCCGCGTTTGCACTTCAAACCGCATCGCATCGCGTTGTGCATTGGAAAATAGCGCAGGTGCCTGAGCTTGGCGTGCAGCCTCGGACTGTGCTTTCGCTAAGGCAGTACGCGCCGCAATATCGCCAGCTCGAGCTTGTTCTAGGGCGGCGGCACTTACTGCGATGTCGTTGTCAACCTCATCCCGATGCAACGCAAATAGTAATTCGTTTGCTAACACTTTTTGACCTGGCTTGACGTAAATCATGGCGATTTTTCCGGCGCGCTGGGCGGAAATTTCAATAGCAGCACCGGAAACAATGACGCCGATCGAAGCCGCTTTTTGTTCGTCGCTCTGAGCTGCTGAGCGCAGGCTCAGCGTGATCAAAATCAGAGGGATTGCGAAAAAATTTGCGCGCTGCACAGAACCGCTCACTGTTGCGAGTCGCGGGCTGGGTTAAACGGCTGATCCAGGCGTGTTGAATACCCCAGCAGATTCAACGCGGGGCTTACGTTGAGCATATCAAGTGCACAGAACATGGCACCAGC
>JAYVAQ010000008.1:0-9410 GCA_043750875.1 Rhodanobacteraceae bacterium | reverse complement strand
GGGTGCGGATATACGCATATGAGCGCTGCGTATGTACTGACCAAAGCGGCGGCGGCAGATTTGCGCGAAATCGTGCGCTACACTCGAAAGCAATGGGGTCGTGACCAAGCTTTAAGTTACGTCAGTCGGCTGAAATACGACATTGAGCAACTTGTGGCCGACGACGGCGTCGGCAAAGACATATCTGCCCTCTATCCCGGGCTGCGTATGGTCCATTGCCAGCATCACTACATTTTTTGCCTGCCGCAAAGTGATACGCCCGCGTTAGTCGTTGCGATCCTCCATGAGCGTATGGATTTGATTACTCGCGTTGCAAATAGACTGCTAAGTCGCTCAGGGTCGTGATGAACTTGCCTTTCGAACTCAATCGCCGCAATGTGATCCGCATGGCCGGGCTGCCGCAAATATGTTGATGGAGACTACCGCTGTGAGTGAGGAGACCCAAATGTCTGAAGAAAGCGCCGAAACTGACCCACCACGCCGCACGCGCCTGCTGCGCGTCGCCGAGCACATCCGCACGCAAAACTGGACCGCGATTGGCATCGATTTCCTGATCGTGGTGCTCGGCGTGTTCGTTGGTATCCAGGTATCGAACTGGAACCAGGCGCGCGTCGATCGCCAGCGCGGCGTCGAGTTCACCGAGCGCCTGCGCGCTGACCTCATTGAGGAGCGCTGGGTCTTCGATTTTATTCCCGCATACTTTAGCGACGTGCGCGATGCGGCTGACCGCGCCGTGCTGGCGCTCGAAGACAAGGCCGAGCTGTCCAACCACGACCTGCTGGTGGCGGCCTACCGCGCCACGCAGTACCGCGAGGGCAATCGGCGCCGCAGCACCTACGACGAGCTGGTCTCTACCGGCAGCCTGGGCCTGATCACCGATAAGCGCCTGCTGCGCGGGGCGGCCGAAATTTTCCGCCTGCGAACGATTGAGAACGTGGTGCGCGAAAGCATGGAATCGCGCTATCGCTACACTTTCCGCGAGCGCGTGTCCAACACTGTGCAGCGCGAGCTCGCCCGCCGCTGCGGCGACCGCAGCATCCTGCCCGGGCAATACGAGGGCATCGACACCGTTATCGATTACCCCTGCACGCTAGAACTTGAGCCGGCCGCCATTGACGCCGCAGCCGAAGCGCTGCGCAGCGATCCCGAAGTGCTGCGTGCGCTGCGCCTGCGCGTCGCTGATGTCGAGACCCGTTTAGTGGACTTCAAAAACAATGCCAAGCGCGGCCTGTTCGATGGCATAGGCGACAAAGCACGCTGAGGTTCACAACCCTTTAATCCCTCTCACCTCGACGCATGAGCTGGCTCCATATCTTGAAACGCTTGCTCCACCATCGGGGCAAGTGCGCGGGTGAATTTGCGGGCGTCTGCCGCTGATAAATGCGACCACTCAGGCAGATTTAGCCCTTGAAATTCTGGATAGTCCTCGAAGTGAATGCCCTTTGCCGCAGTGCGGCGCAGCAGCACATCCCAGGTACTTGCGCGCGGAAAAGCCTTGTTTTCAAAAGCATAATAGTCGCCGCTGCTGGGCGGGCGTAGAAACAGCAAACGCACGCCGCGTGCGCGCAGTGTTTTTACCGCTGTTTCCGCTCTAGCGATTTGCGTCTCAATCACTTTTTGCATTTTTTCAGGCGTATTCATGGGCTCAGGCCGTGGGCCGTTAAATCGTTCGGCCCAGGTGTTTCGCGCCATGGTTTGGTAGGCCACATCGGTTTCAACCTTTTGCCACATCATGGTGTTGCGATCAGCGTCTGAGATGCTCAATTTACGAACCGGTGCGGGTCGGTTAACGCCTGTGCGCGCTTGCCACGGTTGGCGGTTAATCACCGTGGCTAGCGCAAAATCTGGCGCATAAAAGGCAAAATAGGGTTCTAAGAAATTCTGGGATAGCCAGTGCCCCGAGCGCTGCGAAGGGCCTTGATCGTGATAATACTTAACAACATCGCCGCGAACGGCAAATCCGCTGAAGAACAAATCCGGCGCAACTCCGATCAGTAGTCGTCCTTTAAAGTGTGAGTTTGCCGCAAGATCTTCCAGTATCGGAACCGGCGAAGTGCCTTCTAAAGCCAATTGAATCGGGCGTTTTCCGGTGGCCTTTTCCCACTCAGGCAGTTGCACATCGAACAGCACGCGTGACGAGCCAACGAGAACCAAGGCATCCGCTTCGCCGCTATCGATACGGCGTCGCTGCTGCGCCCACGCGCCGTCGCTATTTTTATAGCTGGGTAACACCCCATAGGCACGCCAATGCCATTCCCAGGCTGCCAGCATTGCCAGCGCAAGCAAACAAGCAATCATTAAAAGCGGTATCCAAGGCAAATCGGGCACCTCGCGCTCCGGCACTGGCTGGGCCACGCCCGGTCGATCTGAGGCGGTTAAACGCTTGAATCCAGGTGTGTTTGCGTGCGTGGAAGTAGTCATGGCGGCCACTCAAAAATTTAAAACTGAAAATAGATAAAGGCATTGCCCGTACCTTGTGCGGTAACAACGGCAAACAGCATCAGCGCCAGCGCGGGCGCTACTATCCAAGCAGGCACTCGCGCGATAGTTGACTCCAACGTGCGTTCCCGCATCAGCGCATGGCACAGCAATATCCCTAAAACAATCAAGCCCGGCATCACGATCTGCGCAGTACTCAACATCGGCGCTGTATTCGCGTTCAAACCAAGCATTCCCCGCAGCACCGATGCCGCACGCTCAAACGTGCTGGATCGGAAAAACACCCAGGTTACGTTGACCAACACATAAGTCAGCAAGCCCAAGCCAAACAGCATGGCTTGGCCAGGGATAAAATCCGAAAATCGTCGCTTCAATAGCCGCTCTATCGCCAAAAATAGCCCGTGTAATCCGCCCCACACCACAAATGTCCAGCTTGCGCCATGCCAAAGCCCACCAAGCAGCATGGTCATCATCAAAGCAAAATACGTGCGCGCTTCACCATGACGATTGCCGCCTAAAGGAATGTAGAGATAGTCGCGCAGCCAGCTCGATAGCGTGATGTGCCAGCGCCGCCAAAAATCTGAGAAACCAATTGCGGCATAGGGAAAGCGAAAATTATCCGGCATGGCAAATCCTAAGCACATCGCGGCACCAATCGCAGTCGTCGAATAGCCCGCGAAGTCGCAAAAAATTTGCCCGCTAAATGCCAAGGTGCCGAGCCAAGCGTCCAGCAATCCTGGCGCTTGCGTACTGTCGAAAATGCGTTCCGCTGCCGGGCCCAAAAAGCCATCCGCCAACACAATTTTTTGGGTCATGCCCAAGATCATCAGGCTTAAGCCAAAGCCCAGCATGGGCCGTGTGGCAGCTCTGGCTTGTTCGAACTGCGGCACCAGCTCGGTTGGGCGCATGATCGGGCCCGCCACTAAATGCGGGAAAAAGGTAACGAACAAGGCGTAATCCAGAAAATTCTTCGCGGGCTCAGCGCGCCGCAGATAAATATCCAAGGTGTAAGAAAGCGTGGCAAAGGTATAAAACGAAATCCCCACCGGTAAAATAATGCTGAAAGCGGGTGGCTGATAATCAATGCCTAGACTGGTCATCAGCAGCGTGAAGTTCTCCAGCATAAATGTTCCGTACTTGAAATACGCCAGCATGCCCAAGTTGACCACGACCGACAGCAGCATCCAGAGCTTTCGCACGCTGGCTTTTTTTGCGTGCACCAATTTTTGCGCCGCATACCAATCCACGACCGTGGATATCCAGAGCAAAATAATGAAAGGCGGGTTCCATGCGGCATAGAACACATAGCTTGCCAGCAGCAGATTGGTTTTTTTAACGCGCCAGCTAAACGGCAGCGCATGCAGCACAAGCACCAGCGCGAAAAACACGACAAATGTGAGCGAATTGAAAACCACTTTTAGTCGTCTCAGTTTGTGATGACAAGATGAATATTACTAGATGATCAAAAGCGACACCACCCGGCGCACGAGTTGATGATTGCACCATTTTTCGGCAATCAGAATTGCGCCAGCGTGGTTTGGCAATGTCTGGACTTCATGCGGCGAGTGCGTTGCTCTAAAGTGATTCGAATGCTAATCTCGTCTTACTCTAGTAAGGCAAATAGCGTCATGATCGTAACGGTTTCTGAAAAAGGCCAAGTCGTCATCCCCGCAAGCCTGCGCGCGCGTCTAGGCATTTCTGCCGGAACGCGATTAGAAGTGATCGAAGAGGGCGGCAATCTGCGCTTTCTGGTTGAGCCGCAGCGCAAAACGCACAGCGCTGCGGCGTGTATCGGCGTCACGGGTTACATCGGGCCAAAGATCGAGCTGATTGAAATGGATCCAGCACGCTTTGCTAGCAAATATCCTGTTGACTCGTTTGCCAAGGCAAACAAATCATGATTGCACTAGACACCAATGTGCTGGTGCGATTGGTAACCGGTGACGATGCCGCTCAGGCAGGGCGCGTCGCTGCACGTATTGATTCCGGCGATGCGTTCTTTGTGCCACTGACGGTGGCTTTAGAGCTTGAATGGGTTTTGCGTGGCGCCTATAAACTCGCACCTGATCGCGTTGTGGCGGCGTTCGAAGCATTGATGTCGATCCGCAACCTGCGTTTTGCTGATGACCAGCTGCTCACCCGCGCGCTGAACCAGTTCCGCACAGGCTTAGATTTTGCGGATGCCCTGCACCTTGAAGCTGCGCAAAATTGTTCGGCGATGCTCAGTTTCGATACTAAATTTCGTAACCAAGCGGCGCGTGCTGCATTGCATCCGCCAGTAGTCGTGCCATGAACTTTCTAGCCGAACTCAAACGCCGCAACGTGATCCGCATGGCCGGGCTGTATCTGCTGGGCGAGTGGCTGATCGTGCAAGTCGCAGCGACTTTATTGCCTGTTTTTGAAGCGCCCGGTTGGGTGATGAAAATGCTGGTTACTTTGCTGGTTACTTTGCTGGTGACTGGCTTTATTCCTGCACTGATCATTTTCTGGGTATTCGAGCTAACACCCGACGGCCTGCGGCGTGAAGATGAGAGTGCGCCCGCTGATTCCACCAATTCCACCAACCCAATATCGCACAGCGCATGAATCGCATGATCATGGTGGTGCTGGTCTTGGCACTTGGCTACTTCGCGTTTGATAAATTCCTACTTGCGCCCGCTCCCATGGCCGAACCCGCCGCACCTGTGTCGAGAGCGATTACGCCAAGTGTGGTGCCACCACCTTCGCGCGACCAACAAGCTAGCCAAGTTGATAAAACCACGTGCCCGAAAAGCGTACGACAAGTGCTGGAACAGCAGCGCATTAGGCCTGATGGCGTTCCAAACGACGAGCTCAACTACTGTGCCCATCTAGTCCAAATTCACCATACACAAGCCAGCTACATTGTGGCAATCACCACCACAGCCAATGGCGTGAGTTTTCGCGAGCCGATGTACGTTTTCGCCCGTGCGCGCAAACCGGACGCCACATTGCGGCGCGTGGCACGGCGGGCGGTTTATGCCGCCTGATGAATCGATATCACAAGGTGCGCAACGTGCGGAAGGTAAACATCAGCGGCGCATTCGCGATTATGGTTCCGCACTCGTTGAAACCGACCCACCTTGCTTCGGCCAAAATCTTTCACAGCCAAGTCAGCATGGCGAATTCATTTACTTTAGCTCGCACGCCACCCCGTCGGCCGGTTGCATCAATGTGTTTCGCTTTGCCAACGATCAATTGCAGTGGTGGGATGGCTTTTATAGCCTTTATCAAACGCGCGCAGAGCTCAGCGTTACGTGCCGGATAAAGCCGAACCCACCGTGTGGCGACTTCTTCAGGCGACCAAGTGTTTGCAGTCATTGGACTCATGTGCACGACAATGTGCAAGTGGTTGCTCATAACCGCTCAGGCGTGCACCCCACAGGCGAAAATGTTGCCAAGCTCCAAAATGCGGGTTTCAACCCAAGACTTTCTATGCTCGAAACTTTTGCCGAGGTATTTGTCCAGGCCGCACAGCCAAGACCGGCGAACACAGCGATTTACGCAGTGAAAAGTCCCCGCCTGAGTTGGATCTACAAGTTGGCTGCGGGGTTGAGTCATGGGTGCAGTTTGGGAAGGTGCGTGTAGCTTGCGAATCAGATTGGGTGCAATGTAGGCTCGGATTTATCTGAGGGGTGGGAGTCGGCGCGCGCAACGCGCACCGTCACGGCTAGATTACGCCACAGGGACACCGTCGGTTGTGGCTAGACAGACGAAGCCGCTGCTTCTGATGGAAAGCACTGGCTGTGTCCCATGCGTACCATCGTTGTCGTCAGCCAACCTATCGAACCTGCGGATCGTGTTGCGCAATAACCGCATGGGGCGGTTCTCGTTCGATGCGAGCGCCTCTAGTGCAGTTAGACTTTCCCCATATAGAACGAAAATTGTGGTCACTGTTCACCTCATTAATGTGCGAGCTTGTTCATGTCTGCTGGAAACAGCTTGTAAAATAGCTTCTCCAATTCGGTTTTACTCTTGGCAGTGGCGCTCAAGTTTGTAAACTCGTCCCCGCTGGCGCCGTTTCCCATCTTTTTCCGAACAAGATCAGCGACCTTTTGTGGATCGGATTGATTTGAGCCGTTTGAATCGACGACGGCTGCCCAGAAACTTTCAAAGTTTTTCGTATCCCTATCTCGAGCCACCCCGATCGCGCGGTAGAAGGCCTCAGGGTCACGCCGCTTCGCGTCTGCATCGATTCCGACACGCACATAGCGCTCGCAACTTTTCTGGATCGCCGGCGACCCGTTGGCGAGCTGGCCAATGCAGAACAAAAGGAACTCATCTTGATCGTAAATGTGATTGACTATGTTGTTTATCGTCGCCGTCACGTCCTTCATCTGAGCATCCGACGGCCGATTAAGCCCTGCGAACACCGAGGCTTCAGTATCCGTACCCGCCGCAGTTGGCAGACCGCCCCGTCGAACCAAATCATTCAGATCGTTAAGTTCGCCCTGCGCGGCGTCGCGCGCTTTCTTCGCAGCCTCCACAGCTAAGTCAGCGACCTTGCAGTCCTCGCGTTTCTTCTTTCGGGCGGTGTCAGTCTCGTCATCCTTTAGGTCGGCGCATTTCGGATCGACCTTGTCCAGGTCATTTCGCTTGGTGGTTGCCATTTGGACGTTACTCTCGGCAGTACGCACCACTTTCTGGGCGTCTGCCAGCACTTTCAACCCCTCACCGGTCGTCCCGCCAGTGCTGGCACTTCCGCTGGCACTGATCACAACGGTCGGCGGTGAAACCACCCCAGTCAACTGCTCTATAGCCAACACCGAAACCACCATCCGCTGGTCACGGATGGCCTGGATCGCAAATTGGTTCGCGTCAATCGCCCCGCTCAGATACCGTTCGCAGGTGCGGAACATCATCTCGCGCACCACGTTCGTCGTCTGCGTGCGACTGATAGTCGCTCCTGTCTCGGCGCGCGCGAGCGCGAGGCTAGCGGCAGCATTGACCTGCTCGGGCCCTGTTGTTCCTGAACTTAGGCTCGCGCCGAGCGATTGCGCGAATACCGAAAAGACGTCCGGGCTGGGTTCTGCGCACATCCTTACGACGGCGGAATTTCCTATCTTGCCGCTAATGAGCACGTTTCGCTGCTTGGCATCAATCGTCAAAATCGAGGCCTTGTCCACGACTGTGCGCAGGCGATATGCGGTGTTGTAATTGGCGCTGCATGCGGCGAGGAGCACCCCTGCGCCGACAAAAACCACTGTCTTCCAGAAGTAACCAAAGCAATCCACGCAAACCTTTTCCAATCTCTGCGTGCTTCGTTCTTGCCTTCGTAGCGCCGTTTCAAAAGCGATCTCGCGCATAAAAATCATGCTTGACCTCCACCTAGTTTTTGTAACTCAATTAGAGACGCGAAAACGCAAATTCTCGCACCAAACCTGATTTGTTTTTCTTATTGAATTTTGCGTTTTAGTCGTAATTGCCTATGAAGACTAAATCTGGAGAAGACTAAATCTGGACACCCAGGTTTCGACCTTAAAAACAGCCGAGCTGGACACCCACGCCTAAGCCTCAAAAAATGCCAGCAGCCCTAAAACAGCTGGCATTCTCTTGTTTCCCAATTAAATCCGCCCGAAAATCTAAGCCAAAAGCGAACACGCCCAGCCGCAAACGCGGCATAAAAAACGCAAACAGCTGGCGCAAACAGCTGGGACATCCACCCGTCATCAAATCTGATCGCACGTTGGAAATCCAGCCCCAATCGACTCAATTCTCCAGCTTGTTTGGTCCGATCATCCCCACATGATCCAACGCTTCCAGCCGCTTGCGCGGGGAGGGTTTTTTGGTTAATCCGCAATCAGATTTTGATTAACTGTCGCGCAAAACCAATGCCATAAAGCGTGCGTTGCTTGAATTGCGCCGCAAGATCAATCAAGTCCTCAACTTCCGCGACGACTCGCCAGTAACCATTGCCAACACCCTTCACTCTGGCGCTCCAATGGTTTGAGTCTAGCCCCAATTTCGTCAGCGCCTTCGGCTCTTTTTCCTTGATTGCGCCGCGCTTGCCGGGATAAATCATTCGGCCTGTGAAGTCCACCAGCGTTAAATAGTCTGCGTTGGTAAGCAGCGGAGCATTAAAGGAATTGGGGCCGGTCAGCGCCAATAAAGGCAGGCTGGCCATTTCTTGCGTTCGCAATATTTCGCGGTAACGTTGGCGCACGCTGGTGTGTTTTGAGCGATTCAAACCCGGCACCATGTTCGCCCGAGCTGGATTGAGGTCAACGTAAGTCATAGCCGCTAACAGCGCACGTTGATCATGCAAGAGTTGGCATTTGAAGCGCCCCTGCCAAAAACTTTGTCTTCGGCTTTAGCGCGGCGGGCGATGGGTTCGCTGATCGATTTCATTGGTTTGAGCGCTTTTCCGTAATGCCGAGCTTTGCGGGCAACTTCATCGATCAAATATTCTGGCTCTATGGTGTGCTAATTCGACTTCGTTCCCCCGCTGGCTCTGGGGTAGCTTCCGGCGACTTTGCCCTCCCGTAGGCCCACGCGCCGAACTTTTGGAAGTGCCGGACCTCGCTCACGCGCCGATGTTTATGGATGACCAACAAGTCGCGCCCGTGCGCGACTTTCTGGTTGCCGGAAATTGAGTGTCAGGTAAGCGCTACAAGCTCAGTCGCTAGATCAATCGTGCCGCCTCGTCTTCTGTCGGCAGCCGGCCTTCGGGCGTAAATTTGTCCACGGCTTCAGGTAACTCCGGTGTCAGCCTGGATAGCAGTTCTTCCCGCGAGAGCCCGGTTTGCTTCGAAAGCGTGTTCAGCGCATCGGGACCAATCGCCTGCGCCAATTGATCTGTCTTGAGCGGTTGATTGGGACCGGTGCTGACCCAGGAATCCGCAGCCTGGCCTTGACCGTTCTGCCTGAAACGATCGACCAAGTCGCGAAGCCCGCCGCTCAGCACGCTCCCGGCACTCGCACCGCCGAGGAGCCCGCCCAACTTGCCGAATAGT
>JAYVAQ010000007.1:0-3713 GCA_043750875.1 Rhodanobacteraceae bacterium | reverse complement strand
CTTATTTCTAAACATGTTCTACGGCAGTAAAATTTCTGCCATGCCGCCTAAGCTTCGTAGTGACGATGGCCGAAATACGGTCATCCGGCCGTTAGCCTATGTGTCGGAAAGCGATATCGAAGACTACGCCGCGATTCGGGAATATCCGATCATTCCGTGCAACTTGTGCGGCAGCCAAGAAACACTGCAGCGCCAAGCCATAAAAGAAATGTTGACCGCGTGGGATAAAAAAACGCCTGGTCGTGTCGAAAATATCTTCCGCAGTTTGCAAAATGTACGGCCCTCGCAACTTGCTGATCGCGAATTGTTTGATTTTGCTAGCCTGGGGGCGCGCGAGGCCGATCAAACCGCGCGGCCTAGCATGACCGATTGGCTGCTCGGTGCGGGCGTTGCCGCGACTGAAATTGCGCCCGAGTCGAGCACTGGTATGCATTCGTCGAGAAAGTCAATTCCATTTCCAGTAGAGGTTGTACATGGCTAGAGCACCCACACCTGCAACGCGAGCGGTTCAGGCAAAATCAAGCGCGGGGCGCATTTTTTCGGGCGTGTTGTTTGGTAGCGCGGTCATTGCGCTGCCATTTTTTCAGGCAAATAGCGCGATTGATTGGTCGATGGTGCAACTTGTTGGCTTTGGTCAAATCTATCGCACCACGGTTATGCCCAAACCCGGCCTAAGTGGCTTTAGCGCAAAAAATGTTGAAATAGACACCGGCGGCGTGCCAATACGGATTGGCGAAGTCAATTTTGAAGCGCCTACACTGTGGGTGTTGGCGGCGACCTACACACGCTCACTGCTTACCCCTGGATTGAATCGCGTAAAGATCAGCTACAACAATATTTATAACCCGGACGGCTACTCGTTGACTTCGCAGGAGTTGCCGATTGGCCCGCGTTCTGGTGCCTTCGCGGAACTTGAAGGCTGCGGCACGATTGCGCAAATCAACGACAGTCAGCTCAAAGATTTAGGGCTTACGCCCGGTGAAACCTCGATGACCTATGAAATTGACATTGAAGGCAGCAACGTCACCACGGTCGAAACGCAAACAACCCCTGGCTTAGGTACAACCATTTTTACCCGTGTGGGCAGCGGTGCGCGCCCAGGCAAACGCTTGTTCGAACGTTATGGCTTGCCCGGAGATATCATTTGGAAGAAACACAGTTGGCAATTTAAGGATGAGGGCTTTATTAAGGCCCGCAATGAGTTTTGCGCGCGCGAATCCGGCGTCACTATTGCCACTTTTTTAGCGAATCATATTGCCAGCATAGAGCGCAACATGGCAGCAATTGGTGTGACGGTTGGCCCACAGGCGCGCGCGATGTATATCGACTATGCTGCCAACGGCGGCACGCTATCGGTGAATGGCGATTTCACCAAGGATTTGGTAGAAGCAGACTATGACGATATTCCCTGGGGCGAACAACTTCGCTCCATGCAAAGTGAAATGCAACGCGGCAAACAAAGGTTGAGCTTTAGCTTCCAAGCGCAACGAGAACAGCCTTTTTCGGAAGATGAAGACATGCTCACTACGTTTGAGGTTTTAAAGCGTGAAGGCGTCGTCGTCGATCCACTCACCCTACCCGAGCCAGGCGCATTCGCTCAAGCCGCAGCGAACGCAGATGCCTCGACCAGCGCAACGCCAGAAGACAATTCAGCCAGCGAAACAATGGTGGTGAAGGTCAAAGTTGACCCGCTGATATCCTCGCAAGTCGTCGCAGTGCCCGATGAAGAGCCGGAATTTATTACAAATTTTGATCAAGTCGCCAATTTAGTTGGCCGCAAAATCAGAATTGAGCGCCGTGCACGCCCGGTTATGATTGCGACGGTGCTTGGCCGTGGCAAATTAGGGCTACGGCTTAGAGTTTCAATCGCCAACGGTTTTGCCGAGATCGAAGTTGCCCGCGGCGAATTTGTGCGGGCGCAGGTTTATCCGATTCGATAGCTCTTCGGCCGGTTTTGCTAAATCAATCCAACCACTGCACCGAAATAGCGGTGGGTTGATTCAATGTTGAAAGTTTGCGCACCGTTTGAAACGTGTTTACGTTGATTTGTGACAGGGAGTCGGCATTGTCATTGTTCGGCTCGTCCGCAGCATTGGTCAGAAACACGTGCATGTAGCCGCTAACCGGCGCCATTGCAATCTGCCAGGGGCCAATCCCGACGGTCGCTTGGCGGGTAACCAAATTGTTTGCGAGGTTTAGTTCGTAAAGCCTACCTGTGTCCAATTTTTCGTTACTTGTACCTGCAGGCCCATTACTGGCCGGCCCAGCAAATGTCGCACGCATTGCTAAATAGGCAACATCCCGCGCGCTATCAATTTCAAGGTCGCGCACGCCAAAGTTTGCCGTTGGCAGCAAAATTTGGCGCAAAACGCCCGTGCTCAAATTCATTGCCCACAACTCCCCGTACTGTACAGAAGCGATGTAAAGCGTATTGCGCGTTGGGCTATAGCTTATTTCTGGGCGCAAACTGTTGGCCAGTATGCCTCCACTTGCAACCAACGACTCGTTGAGTGGAAAGGATGCCAATCGAAGGCCTGTGCGTATGTCCCAAGCTTCAACGCGCGCGGTATTTGTAGTTGTGTAGTTGATCGCAAGTACCCGGAAAAAAACATCATTCTCGATTCGCCCTGCGATAACGGCTTCCGTAGTTCCAGGCGCACGCGGGATGATGATATTTGGCGTGCTGTCGCTGGGAATAGCGCGGTTTAAAACCCAGGCACCGTTCGACGACGTGTAAGACTCCACTTGCAAGATATTGCCGCTGCGCTCGTCACTTAAGGAAGCAATGCGATCGCTCACGTAGTTGGCATCGACGTTGCTGACTGTGCCAGAGGTGGCAGCTATTTGCACAGTCAGACGATTATTGATCGCTGGCGTGACATTTGTTGCCCAAGCGGGCGCCCAATACAAGTTGCGACTTTGGTCAAAGCTGCTGCTGCGACTTGGTTGCGCGGTTACAAAGTCAGTACGGGCTGCGGTCGAAAGCTCAACGCGGGACACATAGCGGCTGCTTCCTGGCGTGTCATTATTAATCCACAACGCTTTTGCCTGCGCCGGCCCGCAAAACATTTCGTCGTCGTAGGAGGTTTCGTAGCCGCGTGGCAGCGCGGTATCGCGCCAGCTGAAGGAATTGGTAAAGCGCCAGTTACCGTCATTTTTGTAGCCAGACGTGGTTTGCGAGCGTTGAAATGCGCCGTTGTACCACTTGCGAATCGCTTGGGTGCCGCTTGGGCAAAACTGGAAGGTTTTGCCGCCGATATTGGTGCGAATGGGCAGCACAATATTAAAGCCGTTATAGCCCTGATCAACGATAAAGCGGGCATTTGCCGGGCTGCGAAATGTTGCGAAATTGGGGTTGTCGACTAGTACACCGCTGTCGTTAAACACCTTTTCTGGCTGGATAAAGTGCGAATAGATCGTTTGATCCGGCAGCGTGCAATCTAAACTGACCGAGCAAAACATAAAGCGCCGCATTTCAACCGTTCCCGGTGTGCCGCGCGGAAAGCCAAAAAACCGGGCGCCGGTGCGCTTTAATTGCAAGCCTGGTCGATTCGCTGCGCCATCCAATATCGCAATATCTTCGGGGTTTGCGCCTGAGAAATAACGGCAACTGATCTGTGAAGTCCCAGGAACGGACTGGCAGTTGCCTGCCTCGTCGCTAGTTTTCCACTCAGGCACTTCCAGCGGCAAAACGTTTGCCCATGCGGGTAAAG
>JAYVAQ010000006.1:0-3597 GCA_043750875.1 Rhodanobacteraceae bacterium | reverse complement strand
TGCCAACGTAGTTCGTCCTCCAACAACCGGCGTTGCGATACATCGCGAAACGCGACCACCGAGCCCTCGCGCTTACCATCAATATCCAACGGATAAACCGTGCATTCCACTGGAATGGGTGTTTTTGCTTCCGACCAAAAAACCGTTTGCCAGCCGCCAACTTCCCTAGAATCTGAATAACACTGCGAAAGAAAACATGCTTGCGGCGGAATCGGCGTGCCGTCTTCAAAGGCTGGGTGCAAGGCTTCAGCGGCATTTTTTCCGACGATATTGGCTTCATGAGGAAAGCCAAGTAGATCAAGCGCTGCAGGATTAATAAATTGGATTGTGCCGTGGCTATCAACGCCATAAACGCCATCGCCAACTGAACTCAGAATGCCATGCAGGCGGCGGCGCTCGTTATCGATTGCTTTACGATCCAAGACCATGCGGGCAAGCGATTTCATGCGCGCCAAAAATAATTCGCGTGCCTCGGATTTAAACATACACTCAACCGCGCCTGCTGCGAGTGATTCGGTGATTACTCGATCTGAATAGGTGCCAGTAATAATTGCGGAAATAATGCTGCGGGTTTTATCCAACTCGCGCAACTTTCGCACCATCGCAGCGCCATTGTCTCCAGGCATGAAATAATCAACGATGGCAATGTCAAACTCAGCCGCTACGGCGCGCTCCAAGCCTTCTTCGGCGCTTGAGGCCACCTCAACTTGATAACCTTCGGACAGCAACAACCGTCGGAATGCCACGCGTACTGTGGGCGAATCATCGACGAACAATATTCTAAGCGACGCACGACCATCGCCAGGCGTTTTCGCCGGCTGCTGAGCCGTTGGGCTCAAAAGCTTATTGATCGCCTCAGGCGTGTCGGAGTAATCCGTCCACAGCAGCAACGACGTCAACGGGCGCTTCATCAACCAAGCGACCCCACCCGCATCGGTGGAGTCCGCAAGTACCAGCACCGGCACGTTCTGCCATTCGCGGGTGCGAAGTAGTGCGAAAATCTCATTCGCGCGCTGATCTGAGTATTCCGGCCAACTCACCACGACAACAGCGGGTGCAATTCCCGCGCCCGCAATAATGCTCAATCCATCTGCATAGCTCGTCGCAGGGGCTAATTCATGGCCTTTCGCCTGCAGCATCGTCATCAGCGCGCGTCGGCGCGTTGCTGAGGGTTCGATGAGCAGAATTTTAGCCATTTATCTGAATCATGCCTTTGAAAAGTCTTTCATTGATTTGAGTCACTGCAAAACACGTCTTAAAGATTCTAGTACGCCTAGTCTTTTAATCGAGGCCTTTTAAAGTCTGCAATTTTGACGGCTGGCTGGCAAAATATTGTGCCAATGCCTTGATTTCAGCGTCCGTCAATTTTTCAGAAAACCCCGCCATGATCAAATTTTTACGGGTGCCGTTGCGATAAGCCTTTAGGGCAAAATCAATATAGCTCGCATACTGCCCGGCCAAAATTGGATATTGCGGATCTGCTTTGCCGGTCGCCAAGATCACGCCGTTGCCGTCTTTGCCGTGACATGCAACACAGCCTTTCGCTTCAACTAGCGCAGCGCCGCCGATTGCTGGAGCGGTTTCATTGCTAAATGCGGTGTTTGAAAGCAACGAGGCAAACGCAAAAACGAGTACGCTTTTCAATTTAAGTTTATGCATCACTTGGCCTCACTATAGCTAGTCAAATAGGCTGCGATGTTTTCAATATCGGTATCGCTAAAGCTTTTCGCTTGTGCCCGCATCGTCGGGTGTGCGCGTTCCCCCGCCTTATATGCTTTGAGCGCGGCAACCAAATACTCGTAATTTTGCCCAGTGATTTTGGGGACATTGTATTGCGGATAGGCGTTTTTGTACTGCTCAATACCGTGGCAGCCCGAACAGGTGTAGCTTAATTCTTTACCAAGCGCGGCATCACCCGCTGCAAATGCAGTTGTAGCGCTGGTCAACGCGATAGTTAGCCCGATAAACAGAGCTCTGTGCGAAAAACTCATCACAGCTTCCTTCAAATTATGATTTTTGGATCATAGCGGCATCCGTGCCTAATTGGCAGGCGTGCAAACTGTCATTTTGCAACTTATCCGCACTCGGCAGTTTTACTCGGTACGCGCTAAAAAACGGGTCGGGCGTATGCACTGTACCGACGCCGATGCCTTGAGCGTGTTTAAGCGCGTTGTGCAACATCGCCAATGCCTTCTCCACTGCCGATGACAATTCTAGTCCGCGCGCTAAAAACGCAGTGATGAGTGCGGCCAATGTGCAGCCAGTTCCGTGACCGCGAATAGCTAGTCTTGGGTTGACAAACCAACGTGTTTTGACGCCATTTACTGATTGCGTTAGCAGCAAATCGGCGCAATCAGCACTCTCGTTGGTTCCGGCTGGTGCGTGTCCACCTTTTAAAAGTATCGCTTTACAACCTAACTTGAGCAGTTGATTCGCCGCGAATAGCATTTCAGCACGAGTGTTGATGGCGCCGCAGTTCAACAGAGCCTGCGCTTCGGGCAGATTTGGCGTAAGTAAAGCCGCATGCGAAATTAAAGGGTGGTAGGCGCGGATTGCATTTTGATCTAGCAACGTGGCCCCGCTGGTAGCGATCATGACCGGGTCAACAACGATGGGGGCATGTAAGCCAGCCACTAAATGGGTGACGGCATGAATAGTGTCAGCATCGAATAGCATGCCGGTTTTTATGGCATCGATGGGAAAGTCGCCAATAAGTGCTTCAAGTTGCGCGCTAACCGAAACGGCACCACTAGGGTAAATTGCGCTTACACAACGGGAGTTTTGCGCCGTGATCGCAGTAATTGCGCTTAGCCCAAATGCACCAACTGCGGCGAATGCTTTTAGATCGGCCTGAATTCCCGCGCCTCCGCCAGAATCCGAACCTGCGATTGTCAGCGCGAAGCGATAACGAGTGTTGTTTTTTTGCGACATGTGTTTTTTTATTGCGACAAGGCGTTGACAGAGGTGTTGTTTTTACGCACTATAGCAAGCACTAGAGGACTTCCTTTGGTTGATTAGGGCGATGGTGACAAAAAAATTCTTTGCAAATGCATCGCGAACTGCCCAAACGGTGCCGTTCGCGCTTTTTTTATCCCTTGTTCCGCTGATTTCAGTGGCGGCAGACCGCTTTGATTCTAATTTTAGCGCTCATGCTAGCGCACCGAGTTCATCTGCGGCATTGAGTGCGCAATGGCAGCAATTCATTTTGCAAGAATTCCAGCTTGCGGTCGGTGTTGAACCGACTACGGTAGACGCTGCATCCTATACTGACAATATTTCAAACACTATTCGTAACGCGCTGCAGCGTGAAATCAGTGCGGCTTTGAAGCTTTCCAGCACCAGTGCCATTAAAATTGAAGTTCGCGATGGTCAGTCTGGCCTTTACGATTTGCCTGGTCTTGGACTTGTGCGACAGGCGGGTGGTTTTGCCGTTGGTCATCAGTTTTCGCCGACGCTGGTCAGCAAATTCGGTAGTGGCGAGTTACATATTGGTGGCGTTTTCACTTACGAGAGCTTTGCTGCAGCGGGAATGGGTTCTACCGACCGCAATTTTGGTTTGGGCGCTGAAAATTCGGCGGGAAGCGCCTTGATATTAGG
>JAYVAQ010000005.1:0-8406 GCA_043750875.1 Rhodanobacteraceae bacterium | reverse complement strand
CATCAGTTGCTATACGGGCAAGCCTGCTTGAGCGACATCAAGGCGCTGCCGCTGGGTGTGGATTTAGTCATTATTTTGACGCCATGGACTGCGACACCCGAATGTTTGGAAACACTTGCAACGCACGATGTCGGTGGTGTGGTGTGCATCAGCATCGCAACCGAAAGCAGCATCGCGGGCATGCTCTGGCAATCACGTAAAAGTTTGCTAGCAAAGCTGCGACGGCAATTAACACGATTGAATATAGGCCTGATTGGGCCTTCAAGTTTTGGGATACAGCTGCCGCATGTGGCGCTCAACGCCTCGTTGATCCCGATTTTGACGCGCGCAGGTGGCGTCGCATTGATTAGTCACTCAGAAGCGGTTGGCAGCGTTGTTGCCGAATATTGCGCTACCGAGGGTTTAGGGCTGCGTGCGCTGATAACCTTGGGCAATGCAGTTGATGTCAACGCCGCTGAACTGTTGGACTACTTTGCCAAAGACGCGAACACCACCACCGTATTGTTGCAGCTACCACAATGTGCGATTGATTCCGCTGCGTTAAAACAAGAATTTTTGTCTGCGTTACGCGCCTGCGCGCAGCGCAAAGCCACCGTTGTCTGGCTTAGCCCGAATGATTTCAGCACGCCGGAATCGCTCATTGAGAGCGTTACCGACAGCCAAATTTTGCGTCAGGGCGCGCTTGCAGTGGCCAATCTTGAAAGCTTTTGCGAGGCCGCGCACTTAAAACAATTTGCCCATGTTTCCACCTCGCTCAATGCCACACAAGCGCTGGTTTTGACCGGAAACAGTTCGGCGCTTTTGAGCTTGTGCGTGCAGGCCGCGAAAGCGACGGGTTTCGAGCTGCCAGCGCTGCCCGCAACACTGATACGCCGCTTGCGTGCATTAGTCGCCACGCGCAGCGTTATTGTAAATCCGCTTGATTTAGGTCGCGACGCTAACCCCCAGCGCTACACCCAAGTGGCGGATGCACTTACAAATAGTGCCGGTGCACTGCTGTTTAGCCATCATCCGAACGCATTTTCTGATGGCTATGCGATCGCCGAAGCGCTGTGCGCCGAGGCGTCACATACCCAAAGCAACGCCGATCAGCTGCGAATCGCGCTATTTACCGGCCAGGCGCAAGCCCCGGCGCGTGCGCTACTTAGAACGCATGGTTTTGCCGCATTTGATTCGCCAGCGACGGCGCTGCGCACCCTGCGTTTGCGCCTTCGCCTGCATGAAATTCGCGCCGCTTCTCGAATACCGGCTACGCAACTATCCGAGCCGTTGCCAAGCCAGATCGTGATCAGCGCCAGCGGCATCAGCATGATTTTGCGCGACATTCAAAGCGCCGACGAAACCGAACTGCAGCGCGGTTTTTTGCGTTTGAGCGCCGACGAAGTGCGCATGCGCTTTATGTACCCGTTGAAAGCGCTGACGCACGATTTGGCGGTGCGCCTCACGCAGCTTGATGCGAATCGCGATATTGCCCTAGTGCTAGCGGCCCCCGCACCGGTGGGCGAGGCGCAAATCTATGCGGTGGTACGCGCGTCGCACACGCCTAGCTACCGGCACCGAATACGCACCGATGCCGAATTCGCGATCGTGATTCCACAAGCACTTTCTGGACAGGGCTTAGGCAAAAAATTAATGCTTGCGCTGATCCAGCGCTGCCAAGCGGCGGGCATACGCAGCTTGTGGGGCGATGTGTTGGCGGAAAACTCCGCGATGTTGGCATTAGCGCGCAAATTAGAATTCACGGTACAAAAACATCCCGACCGGGACTTTGGCGGCGGCAATATGGTGCGCGTGGTGCGCGCGATTTAGTTGACGCGCATAATGGCGGCGTAGGCCGTCAATTGGGAGTTGCACCATGTTGCAAAAACGTACCGTATCGCTGTTTCGCAACCGCCCCCGGTTAATAATTGTTCCAGTCAAACCAAAGCCCACGTTGTTAGAACTATTAGCTACTTTTGAACCACTTGATGAAGAATTTCCAGAGGCCGAAGATTTGCCACCCGAAGATCGAGACTTGTTCTGATCCGAACGCCGAATCAAAACTACATCGATTTAGTTTTTTTCAAGCGCCCGTGTTTTAAGCAGCCCGCAATGGAGCTAGCGGAAGCCAAGCAAAAGCGGCTAACGCCCACGCGCAAATAATCGGTCCAAATCCGCCTGCCCTAATTGCACCCAAGTCGGGCGACCGTGATTACACTGGCCAGAGCGCTCGGTGCTTTCCATATCACGCAACAGGGCATTCATTTCTGGAATCGTCAAGCGGCGATTGGCGCGAACGCTGGCATGGCAAGCGATGTTGCCCAGCACTTCATCACTGACCGCTTGCAGGCGCGCTGCACTTTGATGCTGCACTAAATCCGCCACCAAATCACGCGTCAAAGTTTCCAAATCTAGGTCTTGCAGCAAACTTGGCACGCGGCTCAAGCGCACGCTTTCGGGGCCTGCGCGCAGCAAAGTAAATGCTAAGGAATCTAATAAATCAGCGTGATCTTCAACGGCCTGGGCTTCACGTTGACTGACCGAAAAACTCATCGGTACCAGCAAAGTTTGCGCGCTTAACGACTGCGTGCTGAGTGCCGCCTTCATACGCTCCAGCGTGATGCGCTCGTGCGCTGCGTGCATATCAACAATGACTAATCCGGCATTATTTTGCGCCAGGATGAAAACCCCATGCAGCTGCGCCAGCGCATAGCCCAGCGGCGCATCGAGTTGACTATTATGTTGTTCCTGACTTGCTAGATTGGCCAACGGTGCCATCGCCGCGCTGACCTCGTAGCGCGACATCGGCGCGCTATCGCGCAATCCGCCTTCATTCGAAAATGACGGCACATTGGCTTGCGCGGCTGACGGCCCGTACAGCGTCGCCAGTGCGGCCAACGAGGTCGTACTCGCACCGCCAGATTGAAAGCGATTCCAAGTAAACGCGGGCGATGCGCCGTGCGGCGAAACCGTATTTGGCAACATCAGCCGCCCTTGCTCGGGATCCACCAACGCTGTCGGCAAACCCGCAGGAACGGCCGCCGTTAGACCGGCACGGGTGTCTTTGAGCGCTTCATGCAGAGTGCGAAAAACAAAGTCATGCACAAGCCTGCCGTCGCGAAAACGCACTTCTGACTTCGCCGGATGCACATTCACATCGACCCGCACGGGGTCGAGCGTCAAAAACAATACATAAGCCGGGTGGCGCCCGTGGAAAAGCACGTCTGAATAAGCTTGGCGCACCGCATGTGTCACCACCCGATCCCGCACCGGGCGGCCGTTGACGTAAAAATATTGCTGGTCCGCCTGCGCCCGCGCTGCCGTTGGCAAGCCCAAACGCCCACGCAGCCAAAGGCCCGCCAGGGATTCATCCAAGGCGATCGAAGCGGCCTCAAAATTCGGCCCAAATACACTACGAAGCCGGTCATCGGGGCGTGTGCTCTCCTCGCCCGCGCCGTCATTGCGCAAGCGCTCCTTTTGCGGCGCATATACGCGCTCACTTTTGCCATTGTGGCTCAGGCGAAATTCCACCTGCGGATGCGCTAGGGCAATGGTGTGCAGCGCATCTTCGATATGACCGTATTCAGTGCGCTCGGCTTTTAAAAACTTGCGCCGCGCCGGAATGTTGTAAAACAGCTCGCGCACATCAATGCGCGTGCCGTAAGGCATCGCGAGTGGTTCTGGCGCACCGAGTTTGGACGCGTCCGCATTCACCACATAGCCGTGTTCCGAACCGGCGGTGCGCGATGCTAAGGAAAAGCGTGAAACCGAGGCGACACTAGGCAACGCTTCGCCGCGAAAGCCAAAGCTCAGCACCTGCTCCAAATCTTCTAAAGTGTTGATTTTACTGGTCGCGTGCCGAGTCAAAGCCAGCTGCAATTCATTCGCCGCGATCCCTGCACCATTATCACTAATGCGAATTCGCCGCGCGCCGCCACCTTCGATCTCGATCTCCACCCGACTCGCGCCCGCGTCCAAACTATTTTCGACCAATTCTTTGACTACGGACGCTGGGCGCTCTACCACTTCACCAGCGGCAATTTGATTGATCAGTACATCCGGTAAACGTTTGATTGACACGAACTAAAGCGCGCTAGTTGACGGATGCATTATGCCGCGCAAAAACCGCGTCCAGCTCCGCCACCCAACCCGCAATCGCCTGCGGCGGCGCAAAACTGGCGTCCAGCGAATTACGCGCCAAGGTGTAGGCGTGGTTTGCGTCTAGATCCAGCGCGGCAAAGGTCTCGACAAAATTTTGCAGCAAATAGCCACCAAAATAAGCCGGGTCGTCCGAATTAATTGTGGCTTTTAAACCTGCATCCAAAAGCTGCTTCAAATTGTGCTGCGCTAGGGTTGGGAAAACGCACAGCTTGACATTGGAAAGCGGGCAAACCGTCAATGCCATCGCCAAATCACGCACCCGATGCGTCAACGAGGCTGATTCCAGAATGCGCACGCCGTGATCGATACGTTCGACTTTCAAAATATCCAAAGCGCTTTCAATGTAGCTGGGCGGTCCTTCCTCACCCGCGTGCGCAACAATATGTAAGCCTAGTTCTCGACATTGCGCAAACAGCCGCGCGAATTTTTCCGGCGGATGCCCGGCTTCGCTGGAATCTAGCCCTACGCCAATAAACTGATCGCGATACGGCAATGCGGCTGCAAGCGTTGCAATGCCCTCTTCCTCGCTCAAATGCCGCAAGAAACATAAAATTAAGCTCGCGCTGATCCCCGTCTCAGCACCTATTTCTTGAATGGCGCGCGTCAACCCGGCAAACACCACGCCAATGTCAACGCCGCGCGCGGTATGCGTTTGCGGATCAAAAAACAGCTCGGTGTGACGCACATTTTCAGCGGCCGCTTTACGCAAATACGCCGCCGTCATGTCAAAAAAATCCTGCTCGGTCAGCAGCACGCTAGCACCGGCATAGTAAATGTCTAGAAAAGTTTGCAAATCAGTAAACGCGTATGCTGCGCGCAAGGCTTCAATGCTTGGATAAGGCAAACTCAAGCCGTTGCGTTTGGCTAGTGCGAAAATAAGTTCAGGCTCAAGCGAACCTTCAATGTGTATATGCAGTTCTGCTTTCGGCATTTCTGCAAGCAAAGTTACAAGCTTCGGAGCAAGTACGGACATAAGTTGAGCTCAGCCAAAAAAAACAAACGTTGACGTTACTATTTTTTGCGGCGCAATGGCGAATTCGTGCAACGACCACGAACCATAACCTCGTCTGGTTTTTAAGTTGGCGCGTATTGAGATCGCTTCAATGCGTTCGCGATGACGAATTCGATATCAGGGCCAAACAATTACACGAACCGCCACCCGCTTCGAATAAACTCAGCTGAACGCGACTTGGCGTCGCGGCAACATTGAATAGCGGCTCCAACACCACGCCATTAAACTTCTGTCACGCTTTGGTTACACGCAAAAGTCGTTGCCCAGGCAACGCATCTAAAGCAAAACTTGTTGCGCATACGCGCTCTCGCACTCGGAGGATTGCCGCCACCGTGAATATCGAAACACCTTCTGACGTGCGCTGGTGGCGCTACACTTATCGCGTGCCGATGCTCATCTGGCACATCGCTGTGCATCTGCCGATAACGCTGATCATGATCAATCCGATTACCGCGCGTGTTTATCTTGCCGGCGAACGCGTGGACTATCGCATGGTGCGGTTTTGGCAAGGGAATCTGATGCGCATTTTTGGATTTCGCTTGCGCAAATTCGGCGTTGCACATACTGGGGCGTGCTTGAGCGTGGCCAACCACGTCAGCTGGCTGGACATCACACTGATCCATAGCCAACGCGTCGTACATTTTGTCGCAAAGTCGGAAATTTCCCGCTGGCCGCTGATTGGTTGGATGGCGCGCCGCGCTGGCACGATTTATCACCGTCGCGGCAATACAGATTCGCTCTCGGCGGTTGCGCAGCTTATGGTTGAGCGCATGCGCGCTGGCGAATCTGTTGGCGTGTTTCCAGAAGGCGGCTCTAGCACCAGTTTTGTCGTCCGTACGTTCCACGCACGCATTTTTCAACCGCCTGTGGAAGCTGCAGTGCCGGTGCAACCGATCGCCCTGCGCTATTCACGTGATGGTGCGCTGGCACACAGCGTGCCGTTTCGGGAAAACGAAGGGTTTTTGAGCAACTTTTTACGCTTGCTGGGCGAGTCCGGCGGCGATGCCGAGGTACATTTCTTGAGTATCGTACCCGTGGCTGCAAATGCGCGGCGCGCGCTCGCAGAATTATCCAAAAATGCAATTGCGCAGGTGGTCGGCGCAAATCAAGACTTGCCACAAAATAATGTCGGCCAGTCCAGCTTAGCAAGCGGCCCGGAAAATACCTTGAGTGCCAAATCTTGAAACGTTCGTTTGCGCCGCGCGGTTGGCTAAAAAACCCGCATTTACAAAGTGTTTTAGCAAGCTCGGGCTTGCGTGGCTTTCAAGCGCGTCGACGCTTCCCGTCATTTTTGACAGCAGAACGCGAAATATTGATTGATTGCGGCAATGGCGTCACGCTTTCGGGCTTGTTGGCCTTGCAGCCTAATGGCGCGAGCATCCCGTCGCGTGGTCTAGTCATTATGATTCACGGCTGGGAAGGCAGCGTGCGCTCTAGCTATCTGATTTCTACCGGCGGGCATTTGTTTAGCGATGGCTTTGATGTGTTCCGGCTGAATCTGCGCGACCACGGTGATACCCATAATCTCAATAAAGAGCTATTTCATTCGTGTCGTCTAGACGAAGTTATCGGCGCGGTACAGGCAATTTTGGCGCAGGTACCGCACCGCAGAGCAATCATTGGCGGTTTTTCGCTAGGCGGCAATTTTGCGCTACGCGTTGCGCTCGCGATTCCTGAAGCTTTTGAATTTGTGTTTTCAGTCTGCCCGCCGTTGGTGCCCAAGCGTTCGCTGGAAGCCATCGAAGTTGCGCCTTGGTTTTATCAAGCCTATTTTTTGCGCAAGTGGACTTCTTCGCTGCGGCTAAAAGAAAAGTTATTTCCTGAGCATTTCAACTTTGCTAGCTGGAAAGGCATGAATTTGCGCGAATTGACCGAGGCGCTGATCCTAGAACACACCGAATATTCGACCTTTGATAGCTATTTGGACGGCTATTGCGTGGGCTTTGATCGACTCAAAACCCTGAACGTTCCTACGTTGTTGATTGCCTCTGTCGATGATCCGGTGATTCCGGTTGACGATTTTTACACCCTGGAACGGCCAGATACGATGGCGCTTGAAATCCTAGAACGCGGTGGCCATTGCGGCTTTTTGCTTAATGCAAAATTGGAAAGTTACATCGAGAAGCGCATCAGCGCAGCGCTGGCACATTTTTAAGTCCACAATCCGCGAAAAAATTGTGCCGCAGTTTTGGCGCAAGATTTAGCCACGCAAACCCAAACCTAAAAACAGCAGTTGACCGCTAGCTAACTCCGCCAAAGCAATGAATATATTGAAGAATTTGGATATTTCGAAGTTCACCTTTTAGGTGAAGACCGCTACAAACAAAATTGCACACTTTTCTGACGCCCCAGCTTCGTTGTTTCGTCCTTGCGGGCAATGAGCATGCGGCGTCCTCACGCCTTGCTGGAACGCCATAAAAATGCACCCTTTTGTCCGTCCAACCGCTGTTTCTAGGTTAAAGACTTGATCCAATGTTGAAAGAACTACGTTCGCACCTGACTGCTGGTCGCAACACTCAGGCAGTTGAAATTGCCGATATCCTTTTGGCCGAAGCACCCGATAACATTGATGCGCTGCATCTAGGCGCAATTGCGCATGCGCGCTTGGGGCAAGCACAAAAGTCGCAAGATTTGTTTGAGCGCGCGCTGTTAGTGGCTCCGGAAGATCCAATCTTGCATATGAATTTTGCGCAATTGCACCTTGCCAAAGGTGATTTGGCGCGCGCAAAAGGCGGCTACAAAGCCGCGTCAATGTTAGATCCAAACTTAAGTGTCGCGCATTCCAGCTTAGGCAATCTGGCCGCTATCGGTGGCGATGTGACCGGGGCCGAAGAGCTTTACATGACCGCCTTGCGCGCCGACCCTGATGCGCTGCCAGCATTACTTGGGCGTGGGCATTTGTTGCTTGATCGAGGCGATATTGTCACCGCGCAAACGGTTGCTATACATGCGGCAAAAATTGCGCCACAAGATGCGCGCGCGCAGGCCTTAGTCGGCCGTACTTATCTGGATGCAGGGCACACCGACTTTGCCATTAAAGCGTTTAAGAACGCGGTAAAACTCAAACCTACATTTTTTGCCGCACGCGTGATGTTGGCGCGCGCAATGATGCTGCGCGGCGACCTGGTCGGCGCAGAAGCGGAACTGACTGCGGCTGCGCAAACCGCGCCGAACGACATTACCCTCAAATTAGTACGTGCCGAGCTATATGCAAAAACGCACCGAAACACGCTCGCGGCAAATGATTTAGACGA
>JAYVAQ010000004.1:0-7477 GCA_043750875.1 Rhodanobacteraceae bacterium | reverse complement strand
GCAATTCGGCGTTTTAGCAGATTAATCAAGTAGTTGCATTCGATCCGCGTTTATACCCGCCACAATATTTGTCAGCCCATCACGTCACCCCGGCGAACGCCGGGGCCCATGGAACGGCAATGCAAAAACGCAAATTACATCGCACAAACAAAAGTCTAAGCCTTGGCTTCGCACGCGTCCTGGACCCCGGCGTTCGCCGGGGCGACGTGAGTTACCGACGGTCGTTGGGGTGAAATTAGAGAACACTCAGTGCCTTGCGGTTATGCTCCGCGCATCGATTTTCGAGCACGCAAGATGAAACAGTTAATTCGTGACTTGGTGAACCAAGCACTGACCGCCTTGATTGCGGCAAACGCGCAGCAGGACAAACCAGTCACTGCAATGCCAGAATTTTTGGTAGAAAACACCAAATCGCGTGAGCATGGTGATTTTGCCTGCAACGCGGCGATGGCGGCAGCGAAGGTTTTGGCACAAAAACCGCGCGAGCTTGCGGCCGCCATTTTGGCCAACCTACCCGCGAATTCCAGTGTTGCTAGAGTCGAAATCGCCGGCCCCGGCTTTTTGAATTTTTTCATGCGTGCAGAAAGTATGTATGCAGCCATTGGTGAAGTGTTGCGCTTGGGCGAGGCATTTGGCCGCACCAACTTGGGCGCGAATGAAAAACTGACGGTTGAGTATGTGTCCGCCAACCCCACCGGCCCGATGCACGTCGGCCACGGCCGTGGCGCCGCGTATGGCTCGAGCTTGAGCAATATTCTGAGCGCAGCGGGCTTTAATGTGCAGCGCGAGTATTACGTCAACGACTATGGCCGCCAGATGGACATTATGGCGACCAGCCTTTGGCTGCGTTATTTGGAATTACAGCAAGTCCACGCACGCTTCCCAGAAAACGCCTACAAAGGCGCTTACGTGACCGAAATGGCGGCACCGTTGGCGGCCGAATTTGGCGCGGCGTTTGTCTGTGATGGTGATGCGGTGATGGCGAATTTGCCGCCGGATGAGTCCCAAGGCGGCGATAAAGACAAACACGTCGATGCGCTGATTGCGAACGCAAAATCTTTGCTGGGCGCGACAAAATTTCGGCAAATTTATGATTTTGCGCTGCAGCGTTTGCAGGCAGAAATAAAGGCAGAACTGGTCAAGTTCAACGTCGTGCACGACGAGTGGTTTAGCGAGCGCTCGCTCGCGGAAAGTGGTGCCTTGCAGGCGGTCGTTGCGGCATTGACCGAACGCGGCCAGATGGAAACGCTTGACGGCGCGCTGTGGTTTAAAGCCACACAATTTGGCGATGAAAAGGACCGCGTGGTGGTTCGCGAAAACGGCCAAAGCACCTACTTTGCCTCTGACATTGCGTATTTGAAAAACAAGTTTGAGCGCGGTTATGACCGGGCGATTTACATTTTGGGTGCTGACCATCACGGCTACATCGCGCGCTTAAAAGCGGCTGCCAGTGGTTTGGGGATTGATCCGAATCGTGTGGAAGTGGATTTGGTGCAGTTCGCGCGCTTGTTCAAAGACGGCGTGGAAGTGTCGATGGGTAAGCGCGGCGGGCAGTTCGTGACGCTGGCGGATTTGCGCGAGGAAGTGGGCACCGATGCCGCACGTTTTTTCTACGTCATGCGCAGCCACGAACAGCATTTAGATTTCGATATGGAGCTGGCGAAAAAGCAATCGTCAGACAATCCGGTGTATTACGTACAGTATGCGCATGCGCGCATTTGCCGCGTTTTCGAACGCTTGGCCGAGCGCGGTTTGGGCGAATTTGATGCGGCATTCGGCGTGGCGAATTTGGGACTGTTGGCGGAAGCACGTGAATTGTCATTGATTGCCGCAATTGGGCGCTATTCGGAAGTGATCAATAGCGCCGCGAATACCCGCTCCCCGCATATCATTGCGAACTACGTGCGCGATCTAGCTGCGCAGCTGCACGGGGTGTATGACAGCCCACCGCGATTAGAAATTTTGTGCGCCGATCCGGGCTTACGTAATGCGCGTCTGGCGTTGATGGCAGCGACGCGGCAGGTGTTAAAAAATGGCCTCGCCTTACTTGGTGTGGGCGCGCCGGATTCAATGTAGGCAGGTGCGGTAGCTAGTTAAATGCTGGCAGTTAGTCAATACGATTGGGGAAAAAGCAGTGGCAAAGAAGAATCAAGCCGTACGCAATAGCAACCAGAAATCGCCGCTACCCGCGTGGGTGTGGCTGTTAACTGGCTTCGCTGCCGGGATCGCGCTGAGCGCGCTATTGATCTTTAGAGATTATTCCAAAGATAAGGCGCTTTCTAATGTGCCTAAGCCTGCGCCTGGGGCCAGCGTCAGCGAAATGGCGCGTGGCGATGCACCGGATGAACCGCCCGCGGCGGCTAAGCCTGACTATGATTTTTATACCGCATTGGCCGAACGCGAAGTCATTATTCCCGACACCGAAATTCGCGAACAAACCGCGAAGCCCGAGGTCGTACCGGACGTGAAAGTGCGCTATTTCTTGCAGCTGGCAAGCTTCCCACAGGCTGCGGATGCGGATGCACTAAAAGCGCGCCTGGCGCTAAGCGGCGTGCAAGTGCAAATTAGCGAAGTCAATGTCAACGGCAAACTTTGGCATCGGGTTCGGCGCGGCCCATTTGCCGCAATCGCAGCGGCCGACACGGCCAAGCGGGATTTGATGCAGACCAATATATCGTCCACCTTGGTGCGGGAAAATATACAGTGACAACGGTTTTGGTAGTCGGATCAGGCGGGCGCGAACACGCGCTGGCGTGGCGTTTGAGCCTAGACCCCGGCGTCGAACGCGTACTGGTCGCGCCCGGTAATGCCGGCACGGCGCGCACGCCAAAACTTGAAAACGTGGCGATCGCTGCGACGGATATCGCTGGCTTGATGGCGCTGGTAACGCGCGAAGCGGTGGATTTCACCGTCATTGGCCCAGAGACACCGCTTAGTTTAGGCATTGTCGATCAGTTTCAGGCGCAGGGTTTACCGGTATTTGGGCCGCGCCAAAACGCCGCCGAGTTGGAAAGCTCAAAAGCTTTCACCAAGGACTTTTTGGCGCGTCACCAGATTCCAACTGCGGCCTATGCCGTATTCACCGAGTTAGCTCCTGCCCTAGCCTATATCGATAAGCACGGCGCGCCGATTGTCGTTAAAGCGGATGGTTTGGCCGCCGGCAAAGGTGTCGTCGTAGCAACCAGCGTCGCAGAAGCGAAAGCCGCAGTCACCGACATGCTAGGCGGGCGTTTCGCTGGTGCTGCTGGCGCGCGCGTGGTGATTGAAGAATTCCTGAGCGGCGTGGAAGCGAGTTATATCGTGATCGCGGCAAATCTGGATTTCGTGCCGATGGCGACGAGTCAAGACCACAAGCGCGTCGGTGCGGGTGATACCGGGCCGAACACCGGCGGCATGGGCGCGTATTCACCGGCGCGCGTGGTCACACCGGAAATTGAAGCGCGCATCAAAAGCGAAATTATTGCGCCCACCTTGGCTGGCATGGCGGCCGAGGGGCGGACATTCACTGGATTTTTGTATGCAGGCATCATGATCGATGCGCAAAATAACCCGCGCGTGCTGGAGTTCAACACCCGCATGGGCGATCCAGAAACCCAACCGATACTGGCGCGCTTGATTTCGCCACTGCTGCCAGTTCTGCAGGCAGCGGCAAGCAATACACTTGCGGGCAAAACACTAGATTGGGATGCACGAGTCGCGCTAGGCGTGGTGCTGTGCGCGCAAGGCTATCCAGGCGATGTTCGCAAAAACGATGTAATTGCGGGCCTAGAGGACGCTGACGACTCGACGCTGGTCTTTCACGCCGGTACCAAAGCTGTTGCCGATACGGTATTGACCGATGGCGGCCGTGTTTTGTGCGTGGTGGGCTTAGGCACGGATACCCAAGCGGCAAAAGCCGCGGCCTATGCGCGCGCCGAACAAATCACCTGGCCTGGCCGATTTATGCGCCCGGATATTGGTTGGCGTGCGGTTTAGATTGAGTTTGACTCAAGCGCGCTAACGCTTCTGCTGCAGATTAAACTTATTTGGACGTTTGCCCAGCCTTCAACAGCCGACTCAAATACACGCCCATTTGCCGCTCGGCCTGCTTGTCGCCATTTTTTTTCGCGGTTTCTATGCCGCTCTTATAAGTCCCGATTGCGCGTTCGGCCTCGCCGTTTTTCTCGAATGCTTGGCCAAGCGCTAGCCAGACGGCGGTGTAAAGCGGATTCAGCAGCAGTGCCCGTTGCAAATGCGCGATTGCCTCATCAAAGCGCGCTGCTGTGCTTAGTTGCTGGGCGATGCTCAGGCGCAGCAAGGCGCTATCGGTGCCCTCGGCAAGCTGGGCTTCAAAGCGTTCCAATAAGTTTGTCATTAGCTATCGCCGTCTTTTAGATCTACACCCAGCGCGCGCAGTTTGCGGTACAAATGCGTGCGTTCTACATCCACAACGCGCGCCAATTTGCCCACGCTGCCGCCAGCTAGGCGCAAATGATGCAGCAAGTATTCGCGCTCGAACTGCTCGCGCGCCTCTTTTAGCGGCAAACTCATATCCAGCGCAGTGCCCGCCAATGCCGCCGGGCGTTCTGGAATGATCGGGCCGAGCGCGTGTTCGACTTCGATCAATTCGATCTCGCTGCCTTCACCCAAAATCATTAGGCGCTGAATCAGGTTTTTCAGTTCCCTCAAATTGCCGGAAAAATGGTGCTGACGCAGACGATTGAGCGCTGCCATTGTCAGCCCGCGATACGGTAAGCCATTGCGCCCAGCCAAAGATTCAGTCAGCGCGCGCGCCAGTTCAGGGATGTCTTCGGAGCGTTCGCGCAGCGGTACGGTTTTCAGCGGCACGACGTTGAGCGCGTAGTACAGATCCTCGCGGAAACGCCCGGCTTTTACTTCTGCTTCCAACGGCCTAGACGAGGCGGCGATGACTCGCACATCCAAAGTCACCGGCGCTTGCCCGCCCAAGCGCGTGATCGAGCGTTGACTGAGCGCACCGGCGAGCTTGAGCTGTAGTTCGCTGTCTAAATCCGCGACTTCGTCCAAAAACAGCGTGCCGCCTTGCGCGCGCTCAATCAAACCGTAGCGCAGCTCACCACCTTCTTCGGAGCCAAATAGCTCACGAAACGCCTGCTCGCGCGCAATCGAGCCGGGTGCGACCGCAACAAAAGGTGCGGAAGCGCGTACAGATTTCGAGTGCAAATAACGCGCAAGCTGGGCTTTACCCGTGCCCGCTTCGCCTTCAATCAATACCCACGCCTCGACACCTGCAACCCGCTCAATTTGCGCGCGTAAATCCTGCATCGCGCGCGAGTTACCGCGCGGCTCTAAGGCATTGGACTCAAAGCCGTCATCGGCAATGCGTTTTAACCCTTGGTTTTCTTGCCGTAATTGGCTGTGCTCAAGTGCGCGTTCAATGCTGAGCAACAGTTTCGCCAGCGAAATCGGTTTTTCAATAAAATCGTAAGCGCCCAGGCGCGTCGCTTTGACTGCTGTTTCGACCGTGCCGTGGCCACTCATCATTACGACCGGGCAATCGAGCGAACCGCTATTAACCCATTCTTTCAGTAGGCTGATGCCATCAATGTCGGGCATCCACACATCCAGCAGCACCAAATCATGGCGCGCCGCGCGCCGCGCCGTGCGTGCCGCCGCACCATTTTCGGCAACCGATACCCGATAGCCCTCGTCTTGCAGCACATCGCGCGCCATTTCGCGAATGCCGGGTTCGTCATCAACGATTAGGATGTGTTTGCTCATGGTTTATGTTTGCAGTTACTGGCGCGAAGAAACGTTTTTACCACAACTATGAAGATCCTCGGCTGCAGCAAGCTAACACCCAACTGCTGCCTTGCGCTGTTCGCATTCACCTGTTCCCAGGCTTGGCGCAAAATCTTAATTCGACAAACCCGGGATTTTGTCTAAATTTTATTTTTACCTGCCATTAACGCAGATAAATTGGCAAACGGATTCGAGGTTGCGCCTTTGGTGGTGGCAGGTTTGCCCAAATCTAGATCATTGTTGTCGATGTAGCGGCTGTGTTCGTTGTCGTGGCAATACACACACAACAATTCCCAATTGCTGCCGTCATTTGGGTTGTCATCGTGGTTATGATTTTTGTGATGCACGGTCAATTCCATGACGTTGACGCGGGTAAATTCGCGGGCACAGCGTCCGCAAATCCACGGGTACATTTTCAGCGCGCGTTCGCGATAGCCTTTATCGCGCATTTCCGAATCTTTGCGGGCGTTGGCAACAATTTTGTCGAGTTTGGCGTAGTCGATGGTTTTCATTTGTCGGTGTCGGTAGCGATATGCACGCATGCTAACGCGTGCTGGCTATTTTGGTAAATCTCATGTCCCTTCATTGCGAATGCGCAGCCATAAGCGTCATTGCGAACGCAGTGAAGCAATCTTGTGCTTAAGCTAGATTGCTTCGCTGTGCTTGTTTAAGCTAGATTGCTTCGCTGCGCTCGCAAAGACGAAATTGATATGGTGTGAATTTCGAATGTTGGGAACTGATCCCATCAGGGATCACAGAAGGTAGCCGCACAATTCAGCATCTGCCGTTTATGCGAATTAAGTAGGTCGTGCATATCAACTATTTCGGCGAATTGGCTTTTTGAAGAGGTCAAAAATTGCACAGCTGCAGCGCGCATCGTCCAAGCTAAATAAATTGTGCTAGCTTGCGAATTCTTTCAGCGGCTGCGGGAGCACCCCCCATGAGTATTTTTGACGAAGTTTTAAAACACATTGATGGCAACACCCTCGGCCAAATTGCGCAACAACTAGGCGCCACACCGCAACAAACCCAAAGCGCGATCCAAGTGGCATTGCCAGCGATTGTCGGCGGCATGCAGCGCAATATTGCGAACGGTGGTGCCGAAGCACTGCATACCGCAGTACAAAGCTCGCACCAGGGCGTCGATATTGGTGGCATGCTCGGCGGCTTGCTGGGCGGTGGCGCTCAAGTCGGCCAGGGCGGCGCAGGCGGTTTGCTTGGTTCGGTCATGGGCATGATCGGTGGCGGTGGCGGTGGTAATGCAGCACCGCAATCCGGCGGTATCGGTGACTTGCTGGGTTCGGTAATGGGCATGATGGGCGGCGGCGCGCAACAACCACAGCAGCAATCCAACCCGCTGAGCACCGGCATGGGTATTTTGGGCCACGTACTGGGCGGCTCGCAGCAACGCGCGACGCAAGGAGTCTCCCAAGCATCAGGTATGAGCTCGCAAAGCTCCGCTGCGCTGATGGCGCTGCTGGCACCGATGGTGATGGCGGCTCTGGGTAAAATGATGTCAGGTGGGCAAGCGAAAGATGCGCAAGGTTTAGCTGGCATCGTCACGGGCGATATGTCGCGACTTGGCCACCCAGCACCGGCGGCGGCGCAACAAAAAGGCTTTATGGGTGGGTTGCTTGATGCCGACGGCGATGGTGATGTCGACGCGTCGGATTTATTGAGTCGTGGTTCGACGTTGATGGGGCTATTTGGCAAACGC
>JAYVAQ010000003.1:0-12139 GCA_043750875.1 Rhodanobacteraceae bacterium | reverse complement strand
CTGCAAAAATATTGAGGAACTGCTGTGGGTCCCGGCCGCAGGCCCTTATGAATTTTGGCGAATATTCGATCATTACGCGCTGGGTTCTAGCAAGTGTTTCACTTGCGCCCATCAATGCATCGACTTCAAAACCCTCGATGTCCATTTTTAACAGCGCAATTTCGCCAGGCGTGCTTGCTAATATTGCGTCCAAAGTTTTGATTTCGATCGTCACTTTGGCATAAGACGACTCGCCCATGCGCATCGAATGCTTGCCAGGATTAGCGGCGTCGATCAGGGATAACTCGGCTGATCCCGCAGTCGCCCCGACTCCTGCGGCAATTACGGAAATATTATTGCAGCCATTAGCAGCGATATTTTTACGCAATAACTGCAAGTTGCCAGGCTCTGGTTCAACGGCGATGACTTTGCCATTAGCGCCTGCGCAGATCGAAAACAATAGCGAATACCAACCGAAATTGGCACCGACGTCGACAAATAAGCCGCTGCTTGCAACGCCAATTTCGGCATTAGCAAACTGCGCAAGCACCCAGTTCGAGTTTTCCGCTTCATGCGAGCCGTATTTTGCCAAATGTCGCGAAAAATAAGAGTTTTCAGGCACCCAATAAGTCAGCGGCACATTCGTCAAGCTAAATCGCACTTCTTTGCGCCGGGAAAACAGTTGCGAAAGCCAGTGACTTAAGCCGCGTAGCACAGAGGCGGCGGTACGCTTTTTGCGTTGAAACGGCAACAGCGTTTGCATGCTTTGTACCGTCAAGGCCTAAACCTCGCCCACCGGCACGCGCGATAGCTTGCCAGATTTCAAATCCAGCCGAAGCAATTCATGCGCATTTTGATTGGCGATCCAAAGCGCGTTGTCTGCTAGCGTTAAACCTGCGGGCTGCTGCAATTTGTAATTGACATTCAAGGTTTTCACTTCGTTTTTGCTGGGTGAAAAAATCTTGATTTTGTTGTTGTAGCTATCCGCAATCCACAGCACGTTGCGTTGGTGATCAAAGCACGCCGCTGTCGGGTGCTGCAGCTTGGCTAAGCTGGCCGGGCCATCGCTATCACCGCAATCATAAAGGCTTTCGCCCACAATCGTGCTGACCACTAAATCATTCAGCCGCACTTGGCGCAACGCTGACGAACTTGAATCCAAAACGTATAAAAATTCTTTGCCCAAGGCCAAGGCGGAGGGTTGCGCAAAATTCGCTGCCATCATTGCGCCATCAGCCACGCCCTCTTCGCCACTGCCGGCCACGCGCGAGGCATTATTGCGCAGCAAATCGAATGCCCAAACTTGATGCACGCCAGCTAAGCTGACATAGAGTTTGTCCAGGTGCAGCACGCAATCCGTAGGCGAGGCCAACATCAACGCGCTAGACGGGCCATCTTCCGGTGAACTTTTACCCTGACGGCCATTACCGCTGAGCGTATCAAGCTGGTCATTCGCCAAAAATTTTACGCGCCGAATCGCATGGTTGCCGGTATCACAAATAAACAAGCTATCACGGCCTAAGCAAATTCCGGTAGGTTCGCGCATCCCGGCCTCAGCCGCAGGGCCATCCCAAAACCCGGCATTGCCAGAGCCAAAAATACGCGTGACACGGCCTTCAAACGTGGCTTCAAGTACACGATTGTGGCTGGTATCGGAAATATACAAACGTTCTGCGCTGGCGCAAAGTTTACTCGGGAACTGCAAAAACGTACGTGGCTCAGGCTTTTTCACAATCGGCGCCGGCTCGCTAGAACGTATGCCTTTCCCGGCTGCCTCACGGATTAACTCAGCGATCTTAGCCTCTAGAGCCGCTTTTTGGCCTTCGCCAACATACATGCCGGAAACTTTGCCTTCGGCGTCCAATAACAACACCGTTGGCCAAGCGGGAATCGCGAAGCGGCGCCAAAGCCGCCATTGCGAATCGTTGATCACAGGATGGCGGATAAACCAGCGGTTGATGGTTTTTAATACTACCGCCGAGCTGGTCTCGAAGCTGTGCTTAGGCGTGTGCACGCCAATCACGCACAAACCCTCTATAAATTTACCCTCAAGCGATTTAATTTCGGCCAGCGCCTGTTGGCAGTGGATGGAGCTGCCGGTCCAAAAGTACAGCAAAGTCACCCGCCCGCGTAGCTCGCTCAAAGGGATGGGGGCGGAATTCACCCACTCCAAATCGGTAGCGAGATCATGCAAATACAGCGATGCAACAGCGGCCATGGGCTTGCCCTTGTTTAAATAGTCTTCGTTTCAGCCTCGCAATTTAACGAATCGCGACGCTAGCAATTGTTTCACAGCGCTGAAGTGTAGTTCGAGCGCCCACTCCAGTGCAGCTAGATTGCACATAATTGTATGGTGCTGCTTTCTTTTGTCGGCACGAAGCGTTTTGAAGGATTTGGATGCTTTGGCTGGTCAGGCAACTCGTTTCATCGACGTTGATATTCATATCTCTTCTCAGCTAGATTCTCCGTTCGCGTAGCAATCCGCCAAGGGCGGACAAATTGCGAAGCGACAACGAAGTTACTTCAAAGAGTAGACGTTTATGGGTGCTTGGGGCGAAGGCTTGTTGGACAATGACACCGCGTTAGACGTGGCCGCAGATTGGGATCAGTTCGTGACACCACTGATCAAGCTTGCAAATTGGGACGGCGCGCAGATTTGGAAGTTCATGGAGCGCTGCTACTTTCGTCAGGGCATCAACTGCCAAGATTCGAACGATAATTTGCAGTTGCTCGCCGTTGGTGCGTTATATCAAAAGCACGATCTGGCCCTGCCACCGGATCTAAAAGCGCTCCTGGAACGCGCCGTCAGTATTGAGCTGACTGCTGATTTCATCAGCGAATGGCGCGATAAAAAGGCGCGCAAAAAAGTGCTTCTCGCATTTTTGGAAAGCATTGGCGGCAAGCGCGTCAAAGTTTCAAGCATTGATTCAGAAAATCTGGATATAGTTGCTGAAATAGAAGCGCTAAAACCGTTCACTGATCATCTAGATCGCTGGGCGAAGGTGGTCAGCCCACCCCACAGTGACGACGATTTCGAACGCCTCTATCCGCCGTTTCTAGACGCCATTGAAAGGCTGTTAATTCAAGGCATAAAGCCGCAGATGCTAAAATCTGATCAGGAACACGAGCTAATCAAACTACGCTTTATGATTATGGCTTTCTATGTGGCGTGGAAAGCAGAAAGATCTTCTGAGGAAATTGCGACCATTGTTCGTCATGCAAAGGCAACCGAAGGCGCATTCTTCATGGCGTTAGATATCGGCGGATCTGGCGCTTAACGCCCGGGCAGCAAAGCAATTCGCATCGCCGTCCGCCACATGCAATGCCGCCCTTACCGCGAGCACCACTCAACGCCCGTTCGAAACAACTTGGAACCCAGACCGCGTATGAACCCCGAAACCAACCCAGAATATTGTTCCCTGGCATCGGCAGTAGAGCAAATCATTGCGCGCGCCGGGCCGAAATTGATTGTTGGCTTGCCGCTGGGTTTGGGCAAGCCTAACCATCTAATCAATGCACTGTGCGCGCGGGTAAGTGCTGACGAAACATTGAGCATGGTTTTATACACCGCGCTTTCATTGGATGTGCCGCAGCCAAAACCGGGTTTGGAATCTGCGTTCGCCCTGCCCTTTTTGGCGCGCCAATTTGGCGCGAACTATCCGGTGCTGGATTTCGTACGCCAGCTCAAATCCGGGACGCTATGCCCGCGCATTCGTGTGCACGAGTTTTATTTTCAGTCGGGCACGATGCTCAGCTGCGACCAAGCTCAGCGCGATTACGTCAGCGTCAATTACACCCACGTGGCGCGCGAGCTTGCGCGCATCGGCGTCAATGTGATGCTGCATTTGGTCGCGCGCCGGGGCGATCGTTTAAGCCTTTCGTGCAACCCAGACGTTACGCTGGACGCCCTTGACGCGCTGCGCACTGCGGGTAAGCGACGCCCTTTGATGGTGTGCGCGGTGCATCCTGATTTACCCTTTTTGGGCAATGATGCCGAGGTGCCATTAGCGTTTGCTGATGTTCTGATCGAAGCACCTGAGCACAAACTTTTTGCGCTGCCGCGCGAACCGGTGGCGATTCACGAATACGCAATCGGCCTGCATGCCAGCACACTTGTGCGCGACGGCGGAACCTTGCAAATCGGTATTGGCGCGCTATCCGACGCGCTGGTTTATGCGCTAATCCAACGTCAAACACGCAATCAAGACTACCAAACCGCCGTCAGTGCGCTGCAAGGCGAACAGCCAATTAGCACGCTGATTAGCGATTTTGGCGGCATGGACGTGTTTAGCCACGGCTTGTATGGCGCCAGCGAAATGGTGATGGATGGCTTTATGCATTTGCGCCAAGCCGGCATTTTAAAACGCCGCGTGTTTGATGATTTGGCGCTACAAACCTTACTCAACAAAGGCCTAATCGATGAAAGCACCGATAGCCGCACGCTAGAACGGCTAATCGAGGCGGCGCAGGTGCCTGCGGCGATGGATCAACCGGCTTTAGACTGGCTAATGCGCTTTGGCTTTCTGCCGCACGACACTTTTCTATCCGACGGCGAATTGCGCTTTGCCGATGGCGAACGCATCGGCGCGGATTTACTCAATACCAGCCACCGCGCGGCACTGAGTGCACGAATGCAAAATCGGCGCTTATTGGGCGGGCGCTATTTGCACGGCGCGTTCTATCTCGGCTCGAAGGTACTCTACGACTGGCTGCGGCAACTAGGCGATGCCGATTTTGAAGGGCTGTGCATGACCCGCGTCAGCTTCATCAATGAGTTGTATGGCGGGCGCGAAGCACTCGATATTGCGCAACGCTTCGATGCGCGCTTTTTCAATACTTGCATGATGCACACCTTAAGCGGTGCGGCGGTTTCCGATGGCTTAGCGGATGGCCGCGTGGTCAGCGGCGTGGGCGGCCAATATAATTTTGTGGCGATGGCGCACGCGCTGCCAAACGGCCGCTCGGTGCTGATGTTGCGTTCTACCCGCGAGGGCGGCGCGGGCGCTGGCTCCAATTTTATTTGGCACTACGGCCACTGCACCATCCCACGCCATTTGCGCGATTTGGTGATCACCGAATACGGCATTGCCGATTTGCGCGGGCAATCTGATGAGCAAGTGATCCAACGTTTGCTGGCCATTTGCGATGCGCGGTTCCAAGCCGATTTGATCGCCAAGGCCAAAAGCGCCGGAAAATTAGCCGCTGATTTTGTTCCGCCCGCGCAGTGGCAACGCAACACGCAGGAACATTTGCGCGCCGCGCTCCATACTTTTACCCAGCAAGGCAGTTATCCGCGCTATCCGTTTGGTTCTGACTTTGATGACCAAGAGCTAGCAATCTTGCCTGCGCTGGCGAAGCTAAAAGCCAACACGCACAGCAAAATCGGGCGATTACGCGCACTGTTGGCGGCGCTGTTTAGTGGCGCACCTGACGCTACACATCAAGCAAAATTGGTGCGTCTTGGTTTGGCGGCACCGAAAACGCTGCAGGAGAAATTATTGGCGCGTATGTTGGTGAGGTATTTTTGATTGGGTGATTAACATTTATCCCGCAGGGATCATTGCGTTGAATGGATAACGATGCGCTACCCATCCAACTTCGACCACATCACTGACATCAAACCCGTTCCCTCAAAGCCCGACACCGCGCGATCTTTTCCAAAATAATCGCCAACCCGCGTGGGCCATTGATAATGCTGTTGATTTTTGGAGTGAAGAATTCCTCGACAGATTTTTCACCTGCCGCATCGCAGCGGGTGGCAGCCAGTTCTAACACTTGCGCATGGGTTTTCTCGCCCAGGCGCGCCAGCACTTTTGCAAAATTGTTCTGCAACCAAAGCCAGAGCGCATCGCTAGTCCCAACTTGATTCGCCTGCGTGCTCAAGATCAGCAAAACTTCATTGCCGCGCAATGAGGAAGCTAACGAAAAATCCCGCAGTGCTGCAGCCTGTGCCGCATCTTCTACCCAACCCAGCGCCCGCAGCGCCTGACCGCGAAAGATCGCGTCGCTGGATCCCAGAAGCTGAGCTTTTAATGCAGTAACTGCGGGCTCGCCACGCTCTTGCAGCGTTACCGCGAGTGCCACTTCAAGCAAATCCGGCTTGACCGCGTGCGGCTGTGGCGCTTTGCCATCCAGGCCTAAAAATGCGCTCCCACGTCCCGTTAGTGCCTTGCGTATTTGTTTGTCACGCCCGGTTTGCGCAACAAATTCCAACACGCGCAAGCGCTGGTCGGCAGTTGCGGCAGGCGCAGTTTTATCTTGCCCGGTATTGGCATCGAGGCCCAGCAGTTTGACTGGCCGCGCATACAGGGCGGCCGCGCGCTTCGCTGATTTTTCCTTGCGGGGCATCAAATAGTCGAAGACAAAACGCGAACTCGCAAGCGAGGCCACGATCGCGTCTGACGATCCCGATTGGATTATTTTCGCAACGCGCTCAAGGTAAACCGCGCTGGCAATTTTTCCGGAAAATACCCCGGCTGCCAGCGCGTCTTGCAGCGCCAAAATTTCTGCACTATCCAAACTTTTCAAGTTTTTTAGCAGTTGCGTCCAATTGTTAGGCTCTAGCTCAAGCCGGAAATAGCCGCCACCCTGTGCATTCGGCAATACCCAGCTTGGGCAACGCTTACTTTTGATCGCAACTTCGCTTTTGGCAGAACTCAATAGTTCGCATTGGGATTTGATCTCGGCACCATCATTAAACTTAAAGCACAGCGGCACCTGCCAAAGCTGCGTATTACTTTTTTCAGTTCCAAACGATTGGAAGCGCGACTGCTTAATCGCAAGTGTGGCTTTGCCTTTATTACACTGCAGTGCCGCGCTGAGCACGGGCACGCCATTTTGTGTTAGGAAGCTTTCAAAAGCTGGAACTACGGTTGCATCACCCGACGCGTCGCTAAGTGCGCGCATAAAATCTTTGGCATTCGCATTGCCGTAAGCGTGCCGGCGCATGTACAGCCTTACACCGTCACGAAATTTGTCTGCACCCAGATACGCCTCAAACATCGCCAGCACACCGCCGCCCTTGCGGTAAGTAATCGAATCAAAAGCGCCAATAATTTCATTTTTATCAGTGACCTCATTGCGAATTTGTCGGGCATTTTTGAAGCTATCCAAATCCATTGCGCCTATCGCACCGGACTGAATGCGGTTTTGAAAGTTGAAAGTCGGCTGCGCGCGGCCGCCAATTTTTGCCGCCATCCAAGTCGCAAACGCTTCGTTCAACCAAATATCGTCCCACCACACCGGCGTTACCAAATTACCAAACCACTGATGCGCCAACTCATGTGTGTGGGTGCTGGTGTAAGACACTTTTTGGCTCATCGGCGCATCCGGCTTCATCAGCAGCAGTTGCTCGCGATAGGTGATGGCACCGGCGTTTTCCATCGCACCTGAGGCGAAATCCGGCACTGCGATAATGTCCAGCTTTTCAAACGGATACGGCGTGGCAAAGTATGCTTCTAGCTCGGCCACGATTGGTGCGGTGTTTTCCAGCGCATACGTCATTAGCTTGCCTTTACCGGCCGTCGCAATGCCGCGAAACGGAATCGCAGTGGCGCGGATCGCGCTGGCTGGAATGGCTGCGTGCTCGACAATATCAAGCTCGCCCACGACCACCGCCAGCAAATAAGTCGGCAACTTTTTCGTGGTTTGAAACTTGATCCACTGCATATCGCCATCGCGCTCAATGCCGTCTTTGACCTCAAAGGTATTGAAAACAGCACGCATATCGGCCGGGATTTTTAACGACACATCAAACGGTGTTTTAAAGCCAGGTTCGTCAAAACCGGGAAACATTTGCCGCGCGAAGATGGACTCGAACTGCGTAAACAAATACGGCTTTCCGGCATCCATAACTTTGTACAAGCCGTCGAGTTTTTTGCTGTAACTTGCCGAATAGCGCAGCCGAATCTTGACCTCGCCGGGTGCCAACATTGCTGGAAACAGTAGCAACGCCACACCGCTGGCATCCATTTGCTGATAGCTGCCGAGCAAATCGCCATCAACGGTGCTGATGGAAACTTGGCTAACCTCTAAAGCATTGCCATGCAGCCAAATGAAATCCTGCGCTTGCGCCAGCTTTGCGCTAATTTCAACGTCGCCACTAAAAGTGTCGAGATTCGGATCCAGTTGCAACGCAATTTTGTAGTGCGTGGGCTGCACCGATTGCGGCAGACGGCCGACCGGCACCACGCCTTCACCGGTGCCAAAAGCCAGCGAGGAAAAGAGCATCATCCAAACCACAAAACAAGATTTTAATCCGCGCATGCTGCACTCGAAGCTTTGAAAGTTGGCCGGAGTTTGCGGTAACTTGGCGAGCAAGTCGAACCAAGCCGGTGCGAGCGACGTGGCACTTCGCCGGGTGAGATTCCAACTGATGTTTCTCGCAGATGCTTCCTCAGCATATCTCAGTCCCTCACGTCACCCCGGCGAAAGCCGGGGCCCAGGGAAGGGCCTAAGCCAAACGAACGTAAATTGCGCGGTGCAATAAGTCTAAGCCGCTGCTACGCAAGTATCCTGGACTCCGGCGGTCGCCGGGGTGACGTGCGCTTCGTAAGTCTGGTGTGGGAAACTCCAAATCTGTTTGAATCGCACCCCAAGCCGACTATTTTTCTCGTAATTGATGAGATCTTAAAGAATGAAAATCGCACTACTGACCTGCGCAACTTGGCCGGGCATACAAGAGAAAGAACGCGCCATGGCAAAGGAATTCAGTAGCCATATTGACGTCGATGTCGTGGTTTGGAACGACCCGAACGTTAATTTTAGCGGCTATCAATGTTTGATTTTTCGAACGACGTGGGACTATTTTGAGCACCCCGAAATCTTCTCGGCTTGGTTGGAAAAAATCGCGGTGCTAGGCGTCAAAACATTCAACCCGATTGCCGCTATTCGCCGCAATCAACACAAATTTTATTTAAAAGAATTGCAGGCACTGGGCGTCGATATTATTCCGACGGTGTTTATCGAAAAGAATTCCGGCCTGGCGCTATCGGCACTGATTCCCGAGCATTGGCAACGCGTCATTATTAAACCCGCTGTCTCTGGTGGCGCCTACTTGACGCGGCTTTTTGATCGCTCGGAAATTGCCAGTGTCGCTGCGGAATATGCACCCATCGCCATCGAGCGTGATTTGTTAATCCAGCCATTTATGCCGGAAATTCAAGAACAGGGCGAGCTGTCACTGTTGTTTTTCGGGGCTAAGTTTTCGCATGCAGTCTTGAAAAGACCCAGCGCCGGTGAGTTTCGGGTGCAGTCCCAGTTTGGTGGCAATTACCGCGCCATTGAGGTATCAGAAGAATTGATAGATACCGCGATGAAAATTATCGCCGCATTTGGTGGTGAGCTGGTTTATGCACGGGTTGACGGCATCATTGCGGACGGAAGATTTTTGTTGATGGAGCTAGAGCTGATCGAGCCCGATTTGTATTTTGACTACGATAAGGGTGCAAAAAAGCGCTATGTAGCGGCGTTGGAAGCGGCATTGGCAAAACTTTAATAGGAAATCCGTTTCGTCATTGCGTGTCTTCAGCCTCGTCAGCGTTTCCTCAGCCTCGTCATTGCGAGCGCAGCGAAGCAATCTCGTACTCAATGCGAGGCGACGGACTGAGATTGCTTCACTGCGTTCGCAATGATGATCGAACCCACTTGAATTGCTGCGATTCTACGTCACCGCGCAAATGCGCGATTTCTAGGCTATCGTTCGCACTTTCAAATTTGGAGCAGATCATGGGCTTTTTAACTGGTAAGCGCGCACTGATTGTCGGTGTTGCAAGCGCGCGCTCGATTGCGCATGGCATTGCCAAAGCGATGCATCGCGAAGGCGCGGAATTGGCGTTTAGTTATCAAACCGAGCGCCTGAAATCACGCGTCGAAGAAGTGGCGGAAGAAACCGACTCGAAAATCGTGCTGCCTTGTGATGTTGCGCATGACCATGAAATTGCCGCCCTTTTTGAGCAACTGAAAACGCATTGGGACGGCTTTGATATTCTGATTCACTCGGTGGGTTTCGCGCCACGCGAACAACTGCAGGGGCGTTTTGTCGATGCGGTAACCCGCGAGGGCTTCGCCATTGCGCACGATATCAGCGCCTATTCGCTGGCGGCGCTAACCAAGGCGGCACTGCCAATGTTTGCCGGGCGCAAAGCCTCGGTATTGACGCTGAGTTATTTGGGTGCCGAGCGCGCGCTGCCCTTTTACAATGTCATGGGCTTGGCCAAAGCCAGCTTGGAATCGTGCGTGCGCTATCTGGCGCAGGATTTAGGGCCAGACGGGATCCGCGTCAATGGTATTTCGGCCGGCCCGATCAAAACCTTGGCAGCAGCGGGCATCTCAAATTTCAGAAAAATGCTTGATCACGTCGAACAAACTGCACCGATGCGGCGCAGCGTTAGCATCGAAGAAGTCGGCAATGTTGCGGCATTTTTGTGCTCAGATTTGGCTTCCGGAATAACCGGCGAAATTACCTATGTTGATGGTGGTTACCGCACGGTTGCCATGAATTTCCCGGAATAGCATTGTTGGCGTTGCAAGTTTAAAGCGGCGGTTTCATGCCGAAACCGCCAGACTTTCGCGTCGGTACATGCGCGATGCAGTGAATAACAACACCAGTGCCAGTAATGTCGCGCTACCGGTGGCAATCAGCGCCGGCATCATCTCAATCGGCTCGCCCCGCACAACCCGCTCAATAATAAAGTTGTGGCCAAAAAACGGTATGGCGTAAAACCAAAGCAGCGGCTTAATCGGATTAAGCATCAGCATCATGCTGGGTAGTGCCGGAATCAGCATCAGCAATGAAACTTGCGATTGCGCTTCCCGAAAGCTCTTGGAAAAAGCCGCCAATGCGGTTTGTGCGGCCGAGGCTACCAGTGCTAAGGGAATCAACAGCAAGAATAAGAACAAACAGCCTTGTGCATTGAGCGCCAGCTTCATGCCGAATTGCTCCAGCGGTACCAGCTTGAAGCCAATTAAATACAAAAGCAGTGTTAGCGCCAACGAGGTCAGCGCAAACGCACCGCTGGCGGCGACTTTTCCGAACATAATTTCGCCGCGTGCAAGCGGGTTGATCAATAGCGGCTCCAGCGACTGGCGCTCGCGTTCGCCCGCCGTGGCGTCAATCGCCATCGACATCCCGCCCATAAACAGCGTCAAAAACAACAGATACGGCAACATGCTCAGCACTTGGCTGGACCGGCTTTCTGGCGTGGACAAATCCGTTTGACGCAACTCAATGGGCCGAGTCGTTTCGGGATTTACCCCGCGCGCGAGCAAACGCAAACTGCCCATTTGCCGACTATAGGCTTCAATCAGCCCCTGCGTACGCGCAATGGCACGAACAGCAGTTTGACGCGAAGGGTCGAAAAGCAGCTCAACTTCGGCGCTGTTACCCGCGCGCCATTGAGTAGGAAAATCGGGGCTGATGCGAAGTACGGTATCAAAATCCCGGCTTTTGATCGCTAGTTCGGGATCTTTCGGCGGCGCCAATACCTTGACACCGTGTTGTTCCAAAAAAGTGACAAAATTTGGTGCGTATTGCGCACCGACGATGGGTAATTCGAGCGGCTTTTCGGAGCGGTCTTTTTCCAAATTCAATACCACGCCAATCAACACTGCGAACAACACCGGGCCGAGCATCGGGCTGACCACAAAGGTTGTCATCATGGTGCGACGATCGCGCAAATTCTCTTTTACTTCTTTTAAAAATACTGTCAGCCAACGCATTTTCACGCCATTAATCCTTCGTCACTGCCAATAATTTTCACGAATGCGTCTTCCAAATTGCTGCTGCCACCTAGTTCACGCAGCACCTCTGCAGTTCCTGCAGCGACGACGCGGCCTTTTGCAATCACGACAATCGTGTCGCACAACGCCACGACTTCTTGCATGATGTGGCTAGAAAACAGCACACAACGGCCTTCTTCGCGCAAGCTCAGCATGACTTTGCGTAGGCTGCGCGTGCTCATCACATCCAAGCCATTGGTGGGTTCATCCAAAATCACATTTTTAGGATCGTGAACTAAAGTGCGTGCAAGTGCGGTTTTGACGCGTTGGCCGTTGCTAAAGCCTTCGGTTCGGCGATCCAATATTTCCGCCAAATCAAGACGCTGGCTTAAATTCTCGACGCGCTCGGCGATCACAGATTCTGGAATACCCTGAAGACGCG
>JAYVAQ010000002.1:0-9881 GCA_043750875.1 Rhodanobacteraceae bacterium | reverse complement strand
CTCCGGCGTCGCGTTTTCAGTATCGCTAGCAGGTAGATGCAAATGTGTAAATTGCGCAGTAATCGCCTGCGTCGGCAAATCGGTTCGCCAGCTGATGTTTCCAGATGCTGCAGTGCTATCTAGGTTTAGTTTCCAGCCTTGTGCACTGGGCGTGGCGTTCAAGCGCATTGCCCCAGGAAATTGCGCGAGTGCGCCGCTCAGCTGGTCCGCTTGCAGCGTTACATCGGCCAAGCGTATCGAGCCCGCCGCAGTGGCGGTGGAGCCAACAAGGGCCGCCCATTCGGCAACATCTAGCTGCGCCAATTTGCCAACAATGCGCAATCCTGCTTTCGGTAAAGCACTCATGTTTTGCACGCCGCTGGTGCCACCTTCGCCTAAAACCAGCGCGCCGCGAAATTCACGACCCGCGCGTTCGACACCATCGGGCCCAGTCACGGCATCCCGGCCCAATTCAGCAAGAAAACGTACGCCCCCGTCAATTTCTAATACCAGCGCCCGCTGCGAGTTTTCCTCGCTCGGCAGTGATAAGCGGAGCGCGCGCGGGCTTTCGGCGCGTTTGCCCAGCGGTGGCGGTAAATCAATCGCCACGCCTTTTAAGTCACTGATTAATTCCGTGGTCGTCAATGTTTTGCCAACTTCATCGGCAACGGTGCGCACGCGCACTTGCCACTGCGAGGTGCCGCTAATTTTTGCCAGTATTGGTGCCAATACCGCCTCTTGGCCGAACAGGTGATTGGGCGCCATTTCACCGCTAAGCTTGGCGTCAATCACGACATTCGGAGTGCCCGTGTGGCTTGCACCGACTGCGGCGCTGAGCGCAATAGGTAAGGCGTTTTGCAGGGCAACTAGATTGGGGGCGTTGAAACCCTGGCGATCAAAGCTAATTTTGCCCGCCACCGCAGATAGATCGAGGCGCCAATCCGGGTTGTGCAAGCTAGATTGCTGCAAAGTTGCCACGCCATCGACTACACGTTCGCCCAAATCGGCACGCAAAGGCAGGCGCAACTGCAGTTCGACTGATGCCTTGCCGGCCGCGTTCAAGCCGCTAAAATGGCTGCCGAAATCGCGTCCAATGGGGCTTGCGCGCAACAGCGCTAGCAACTGAGTCGTTTCCCTACCGCCATTAATTTTAAATTGCGCGATTGGATCGGTGAAGCGTGCGATCCCGCCACTCAAACTAACAATGGGGTTATCCGCAATTTCGCCCCGCCCCTGATGCACCACCAAGCTATCGTTGATCAGGCTAAAGTCACCGGCCTTGATGTGAATTGCAGGCCAGTCCGGTGCAAACTTGATGTCGGCGTTGTTTAGCTCAAATGCCGCCTCAAAGCGGCCTTGCGCCGCACGAAATGGAAACTCAAAACGCTTCAATGGGCCGCGATATACCGCGCGTGCACGCCCGGTTTGGCCGCGAATAAGCGCCGCATCCAGCCACGCAATCACTTTAGGCGGCATTTTGTCGATCGTCCAAAATTGCCCGGCTTGTGCGATGTTGCCTCGGCTTACGTCAAGGCTGACAAAAAATTGCGGTACTTCGTCGGCAGTTTTTTCGACGGACGCAAATGCGGTCGCGTCATAACCCGGCGCACTGAGCGCAATATCTGTCACTTCTGCGGTGTAGCCCTGCGCCCATCCTTCTGCTGCTGGCCAAAGCGCCGCGCTCAGCGAAATTTTCTCAACGTGGATGGGTTTACGAAAACTCACCGGCGCATTGAGCACGAAGTCATTGCCGGTCAGCGCCAGAGCCGCCCCTTGTGCGTCGACGCTGAAATGCACGTCGGCATTGCTTATGCCCGGAATGCGGCCGTTCGGCAAAATGCTGATCGCTTCGGCTTTTAGTTCGCTACGCCAAGCTCGGTTTGCGCCAAACTGCGCACGCAGTTCAGTCAGCTGGCCGCCGAGTGCAAACTCAGCCAATCGGCGGGCTTGCTCGACCGGTAAATGCGCGCCCGCCGCCTGTGTAAACGCGGCAAGCTCTATTCCCGCGACGCCAACTCCAGCGCTGCCAACACCAGAGCTTTGCGCCTGCCCCGCAACAATCGATACCGAACCTGATTCACGGAATCTGGCGGCAAAGGGCAAAAAACCGCTTCCCGAAGCGGCCTTTAAACCCGACCCGTCAGCGCCTAAGCTGAGCGAACCCAGCCTGAGCAAGCCCAGCCAATCACGGCCGTTGCGGCTGCCAAATTCCAAGTCCATCGTGGCTTGCTGGCGCGCATCAAGCGTGCTGATTTTTGCGTGGCCCCGAACCGGCTTACCGTTAGTTAGCGTCAGCCAAAGTTTGCTATCCAGCGTGCCCGCAAGTTGCTGAGCTTCGCTGCCCGCGTCAGCGCCTTGAAACAAGCCTGCCAGGCCACGCAGATCCGCAAGCGTCGTCGCATTCGTTTCGCCATAAAGTGAAAGCGTGCCGGTGCGCTCCAGCCAATGCGCGCGCACCGCGATTTGCCCGCGCGCTGCTAAGCCATTGCGCGTAGGCGCAGAAAACTGAAGCCCGGCGCGCAAAACGTCACCTTGACGCCGCAAAATCAGTGAAACCCCGTCAAAGTTGCTCGGCTTGCCTACTAAGGGGCGCACCGTGATCGCGGCATTGCGGATCGATAATTGACCTACTGAATTTAATAACGCCAGCTGCTGCGCATTGGTCAATGAGACGGCTTCGCGCCGCCCCAAGCCTTCCAGTTGCCAACCCGTACTTGTTTGCGCCAGCGTTAGCTGCGCGCCCAGCACCGAAAGGTCTTGCAGCCAACGCCGCCCAGGAATAAACCCAAACGGATCCAGCTCAATTTCGGCGTTCTCAATGTTCAGCCCACTGTTAGGTGCCGCGTCATTCTGGCTGGTGGCACCAATGGTTAAGGTCTGCACCTTCAGTTTCGGGCGTACCTGCCAGTCTGCTTGCACGCCACCCAGCTTTACCTCGGCGCTTAACAACGCGCTTAGGTTTTTTTCCAGCACTTCCGGGTGCGCGGCAAGCCACGGCAGCGCCAGCTTGGCTAAGGAAATTACCAGCGCGCAGCCGACAATTCCCAGCGCGATTATTCGCACTAGAAAACGTCTAAACCTGCCCCTGACCTTAGCCGCTGAGTTCACAGCAGTACGACATCATATTGCTCAGGTGGATATTGTTCTTCTGCTTTAAATCGAATGGTTTTCCCGATGAACAGCTCAAGCTCGGCAAGTGCGGCGGACTCATCATCAATAATGCGATTAACGACATCCGTAGCCGCTACCACAAGCAGACTTTCTGCCTCAAACTGGCGCACCGAACGGGTAATTTCTCGAAACACTTCATAAACCATCGTTTCGACCGACTTGACCGTGCCCCGCCCACCGCAGGCGCTGCATGGGTCGCACAGCTGGCGTTCCAGGCTTTCGGTGGTGCGTTTGCGCGTCATCTCGACTAAGCCGAGCGGGCTCATTTCATAGACCGTGGTTTTCGCGTGATCTTTTGCCAGCGCTTTTTCCAAGGTTCGCAAAACTTGGCGGCGATGCTCTACATCATGCATATCAATAAAATCGATAATGATGATGCCGCCCAAATTACGCAGGCGCAGCTGGCGCGCAATGGCTTGCGCCGCTTCCAGATTGGTTTTGTAAACCGTTTCTTCCAAATTGCGCGTGCCTAAAAAACCGCCGGTGTTGACGTCCACCGTGATCATCGCTTCGGTTTGCTGGATCACTAGATGGCCGCCACTTTTCAGCTGCGCGTTCTTACCTAGTGCTCGCTGAATTTCGTCTTCAACGCCATACAAATCAAAAATCGGCCGTTCACCAGGGTAGTGCTCAATGCAATTGGCCAACTCAGGTACGAATTGCTCGGTGAAGGTTTCCGCGCGCTCTAAAGTTTCGCGCGAATCGATGCGTACCTTTTCGATATGCGATTTGCGCATATCGCGCAGCACGCGCAGAAACAGCGGCAAATCCTCATAAATCCGCGCGCCGACTTTGCTGGTTTGCAAACTGGCACTCAAGGAAATCCAGAGCTTTTCCAAATACGCCACGTCCGCGCGCAGCGCATCATCGCCTGCACCTTCGGCGTTGGTGCGCACAATAAAACCATGTGTGGAAGCGCTGGCCACGTCGGCCATAATCGCTTTCAGCCGCGCACGTTCAAGCTCATCTTCTATGCGTGCGGAAACGCCGATCATTTTTGCATTCGGCAACAACACCAAATAGCGTGACGGGATCGATAAGTGCGTGCTCAAACGTGCGCCCTTGCTGCCAATAGGATCTTTGACAACCTGCACGATCACCTCTTGGCCTTCGCGCACCAACAGCTCGATACTTAGATTCGCGGCCGCACTTGCTACACCGTCGGCGACTTCACTTTCCAAGCTGCCGCGCAAGATATCGGAGGCGTGCAAAAACGCGGTGCGCTCCAAACCCACTTCAACAAACGCGGCCTGCATACCGGGCATCACGCGCTGAATTCGACCTTTATAAACGTTGCCCACCAAACCGCGACGCTTGGCGCGCTCAATAAAGACTTCTTGCAACATGCCGTTCTCGACATGCGCCACCCGCGTTTCCCGCGGCGTGACGTTGATTAAAATTTCTTCAGACACTGCCGAATTCTTTAAAGCAGAAACTTTCGATAGCCATACATTTGCCCCTAGAGATGCGCGCTGCCACGGACGCACGTGGTGCGCACACTAACTGTTATGGCGTGAAACGTAGCGAAACAGACGGCAATTCCGCAATTGTTGGCATTTCCGCCACACCCTTGTTCAGCTGCAAATGAGCAGCGCGTGCGCATTTTTCGGATCCGCTTTACGCAGGCATGCAGCAAAGCGCAAACCACACAGCACATGAGTTAGCGCGCGGGACTGCAATAAAACTGCCACAAATCATCTTTAGAGTGCCCGCGAGTGCGGATTAGTCCAAACGTAACGCCAAATAATTCACCCAAGCGAGCTCGAAATGCACATTAATGTCAGAACAATTTTAATCACCGCCGCCCTTGCAGGCCTCGCGGGTGAGGCCCGTGCCGACGTCACTGTCGATGTCTTGGGCGACTATGAAGTCATCTTTGAAAGTTTATTTCAAGCCGATGCGAACTACTTCAGCAATGATTTTGACAACCGCACGGGCGCTGCACTTACCCCCGCGCAACGCACCAGCAATACCTTTATCGATGACACCGGCATGCGCCGTGGTGAGCTAATTTTCAAAGGCAAGAATGCGCGCAATGACTGGTCAGTAGCCTATGAAGCGCGCGCAAATCGTTGGTTAGACGTGTTTTTTCGGCACAAAATTGGTGGCTTTTCCAGCTTTCGCTTAGGCCAATACAAGCAACCGAATAGCTTTGAAGAGCTTTCAGCCACTAAACACAATGACTTTGTCGCCAAATCATTAACCACCAGCGCATTCGCAATTGCCCGGCGCTTAGGCGTGGAATACGCGACCGGCGGCGTGCCTTGGACCGTCACCGGTTCAATTTTCAGCCGTGAACTATCGAATAACGGGCAAAAGGCGGCCGGTTACGGACTGCGTGGAACCTATGCGCCGATCATGAAAATGTCGGAAACCGTTTCAGGGCAGGCGGAGCAAGTGTTGCACTTAGGGATTTCCGCCGTCGGCTATGACCCTTCTAAAGACACCGTGCGCCTAAACGTGCGCCCAGAGGCAGATTTGGCCAATATCCGCCTAATCGATTCCACCAATTTGACCGATGTCGACGGTGCCCGCCAACTGGGCCTAGAAGCGGCCTATTTCCATGGCCCGTTAAAAATCAATGCCGAATATGTTGACGCCAGCTACAGCCGTAAAACCCGCGCGGACTATTCGCCCAATTCCTGGTACATCTCGGGTGTTTATAACTTGACGGGGGAAAAATTTGGCTATGCGGCGGGCATTTACACAGTTCCGGTCGCAGATTCCGAGGCCGGGCTTTGGCAATTGGCGGCACGTTATTCGAAACTCAACGCCAATGACGGCGCGGTTTTGGGTGGCGAGCAAGACAATTTGACCGTCGGCGTCAATTGGTATTGGCGCTTGAACTTTAAGTTTATGGCGAACTACAACATCACCCGCAGCTCGAACGTTCGCACTGGCATTAACAACGACCCAAACATTGTTGAGTTGCGTGCGCAAATCATGCTTTAAGTCACTAACCGCCCCGTGCGCATTGCACGGGCTTTGGTCAGACCGTGACTTATTCCAATTCTATTTCAACAGCGCATTAATTTATTTGTTAGCCCCAACGGGGCTCAAGGTGACAGCCCAGGGCAACGCCCTGGGTCTCTCATGTATAAAATCAGCAAGCCCTGAAAGGGCGAAATAATTTCCAAACCAAGAATTTCGCCCTTTCAGGGCTCTAGGTTTCGATCAACTTATACCCAGGGCGTTGCCCTGGGCTATCACATTGTGCCCCGTTGGGGCACTGCCAACGGCTGTTTTGCTTCGATCAAATGTCGAGGGCTTAAACGCCAAAATAATAGTCTGTTTGAAACGAAATTAGAGTTACGTCCGTTCCAAATAAAAACTACCGCCACCAAAGCCGTGGCCTTTGGGCGAGTTGAGCGCGGCAATAATCTGCTGCGGATAGCGCCAAAAAGCGTAGTAGTTGCCAAACAGGACTTTGAAGCCGCTCGAATGCATCAGAAGCGCCTGCAAAATATACTGTTCATTCCAACTTCTATTTTCGTCGATCACCCATTCTTTCAAATACTCATGCGGCAAAAAAATATCGTGGATGTGGATTCGCACACCTAGCTTGAGTTGTGGCAGCACCACTAGATATAAGTAGTTCACGTCGCTGCCGGTTTTGCACACGTGCGAGCTATCAATAAACAACAAATCGCCCGGTTCTAATGACGTGAAAAATTCGATGGGTACGTCTTGTACTTTCTTTTGTACAAGCTCGAATCCCAATTCGGTGCGCTGCAAAAATGGTCGCGGGAAAGGCTCCACGCATTGAATGATTGTATTTGCCAAGAATCGGCGTTTGACGTCAGTCATTAGCAGGCTGGAATAGCCGGAACCGACTTCAACAATTCGAGCGGGCTGCCAAAGCCGAAGAAAACAAAAAAGCGCACGCGCGTCCAACCAGCTGAATTGGCTATTTTGGGTATAGAAAAAATCCAAATCGGCGTCATCTTTGCCGTGTTCTGGGTAGTCATATTCAGGCATAAAGCGACTGAGCCCACGCTCGATGAGATCCAGGTGGCTTGGATCATTAAAATCGATACCGTAGGTTTTAGGCGCGGCCGGATAGATTTGCTCTAGCCTTTCCGACAATTCAGCAGGATCAACGACGGGCGAATAAAAGTGGCCATTAGGATGTGCGGTACGAATCATGAAGGCGCTTGATCTCTGGAAAAGTCGGACAATACTGCGAAACGGGTTCATGCAAGAACTCATAGCTAGGTCGTAGGGACGCTTGCTCGACCAAACGCTGATCCGGGAGATACACCAAGCACGGATATAAAGCAATTTCGTTTGCCCTGCGCGGAGTTTTGAATGGAGATTTGCCTTAATCGCAGAGCACCCAATGTCGTGGCCGTCATTTAACTGTCATATGTCGCGGCTAGCTTGCGTGGGTATCTCAAGGAGCCTAAGCAATGAATGTCAATCTGAAACGATCCCTGCTCGCCGTGTGTGCAAGCTTAAGCATGAGTTTGAGTTTTGCCGCTGAAATTACCGGCGCGGGCGCCACCTTTGTGTTCCCGGCCATGAGCCGTTGGTCGGCGGATTACAATGCCGCCACGCAGGTCAAAGTCAACTATCAATCCATTGGTTCCGGCGGCGGGATTGCACAAATCAAAGCCAAAACTGTGGACTTCGGTTCTACGGATGCGCCGTTGAAGCCTGAGGAATTGGCGGCAGCAGGACTTGCACAGTTTCCATCAGTGATCGGCGGCGTGGTGCCAGTAGTCAACCTTAAAGGCATTACTGCCGGTCAAATCAAGCTGACCGGTAAACTATTGGGCGATATTTTTCTAGGCAAAGTTACCCAGTGGAACGCGCCTGAAATTGCCGCACTGAACGCGGGCGTGGCCTTGCCTGACGTGCGCATCACCGTAGTGCATCGTTCGGATGGTTCGGGCACGACGTTTAACTTCGTCAATTATCTATCGAAAGTAAACCCAGAATGGAAAGCCAAAGTCGGCGAAGGTGTGGCCGTGCGTTGGCCCGCAGGTTTGGGTGGCAAGGGCAACGAAGGTGTTGCTGCCTACACCAAGCGCATTAATGGCGCGCTGGGCTATGTGGAGCTGAGCTATGCGACGGTCAATAAAATGTCCCATGTCAGCATGCAAAATGCCGCTGGCAAATTTGTGCAACCCACCTTGGATAGCTTTCGCGCTGCCGCCGCTAGCGCGGATTGGAAAAATAGCAAGGATTTCTATTTAGTGATCACTGATGCACCGGGTGAAGCATCGTGGCCGATCACCGCTACCAACTTTATGCTGATGCAAAAAGTACCGACCTCAGCTGAGCGCGCAAAAGCGTCGCTGGAATTCTTCAAGTGGGTTTATGCCAATGGCGACAAATCCGCTGAAGCGCTGGGCTATGTGCCTTTGCCAGATGAGTTAGTCGCACAAGTAAATGCTTATTGGCTCGCGACACTAAAATATTAAACATGTCGCACTCGACTGCCTTATTGGCGCCGGCAGCAGAGCTTGCTGAAGCGCGTTCGTCGGAAAGCCAGCAACGACTGGCAGCGATTGCGAAGCGCGACGCGCGCAAAGACCGCGCGTTTGCTTGGCTGACTGGGCTGGCGGCCTGGTCGGTTTTTTTCACCTTACTCGCCACGATTGTGACGATGTATTGGGGCGGTCGAGCGGCATTTTCTACCTTTGGTTTTGGTTTTATAACCTCCAGCACCTGGGATCCGGTCAATGAGCAGTTCGGTGCCTTTGTGCCGATTTACGGCACCTTGGTAACTTCAGCGATTGCGCTGATCATCGCGGTGCCGATTAGTTTCGGTATCGCCGTGTTTTTGACTGAGCTGGCACCGACCTGGCTGCGTCGCCCAGTCGGTACCGCCATCGAGTTACTGGCGGGAATACCCTCAATTGTCTATGGCATGTGGGGCTTGTTCGTGCTGGTGCCGTTTTTAGGCGAGCACGTATTTCCTTGGATGGACGAGCATTTGGGCCAGCTTTGGCTGATCGGCCCGGTGTTTCGCGGGCCACCGTTGGGTGTAGGTATGGGCACCGCAGGTTTGGTGCTGGCGATTATGGTGATCCCGTTTATCTCCTCGGTCATGCGTGAAGTTTTTCTTTCGGTGCCCAGTCAATTAAAAGAATCCGCCTACGCCTTGGGGTCGACTACGACCGAAGTGGTTTGGCATATCGTGCTGCCCTACACTCGTTCGGCCACCATAGGCGCGATCTTTTTGGGATTGGGGCGCGCCTTGGGGGAAACCATGGCAGTGACTTTTGTGCTGGGCAATTCCTTCAATTTCAGCCCCTCATTGTTGGATCCGGGCACCTCGATAACCGCAACGATTGCAAATGAATTCGCCGAAGCTTCGGTTTCGCCGCTGTATGAGTCCTCCTTAATCGCGCTTGCGTTCGTACTGTTTATGGTGGTGTTGGCAGTACTGGTTCCGGCCAAATTGATGTTGCGGCAATTAGCGAAGCGGGCCGGAACATGAGTGCAAAATCGATTGAAGCAACGCAGTTGAATAAGGCCGCATTTGCGGAACGGCGCTATCGCAAGCGCAAGCTAATCAACGCTGTGGTGTTGACGCTTTCTGCTGCTGCGGCACTCTTTGGCTTATTTTGGCTTGGCTGGATTTTGTGGACAACGCTAGGCAAAGGTGCGGCGGCGATGAGTTTTTCGCTGTTTACCGAGATGACGCCGCCGCCTGGGGAAGAATCCGGTGGCCTTGCTAACGCGATTTTTGGCAGCGTGTTGATCTGTGCGCTTGGCACCGC
>JAYVAQ010000001.1:0-2626 GCA_043750875.1 Rhodanobacteraceae bacterium | reverse complement strand
CTAGCGAGTTTTTCAGGGGTGCTAGACGCGCACGCTTGCAGTGCAACGCTTAAACCGAGTGCTAAAACGAGATTGAGCTGTTTCATAAATTCTGACTTTTAGGTTGAAGTGGATGGACTTTCAATTCACTACAACGCCAGCCGCAGCACAAAACGAACAAAGTATTTTAGGCGTCACTTTGCTTGGCTTGATCGGCCACATATGCTCAATTGGGATAGCTCACAACCCTATCGCCACTGCGTATGAATTTGCCCTTCGAATTTCGCGTTAATATCACCGCGCCGCGCACGATCCAGCCATTCTCGGCCTTGCCTAGGGTGTCAAAAACCACCGTGTCACCCAGCTGATAACCACCCAACACCCTGATACTCTTCAGCATTGAGACCGCCTCAGTACGCAGCGCCAAAACGCGGATTCGTTTCGCAACCGGGTCTTGCACCACATCGGCGGCGTCAGCAAGCACGGCGGCTAAATCTCCGGTGCTGTAACGCAAAAAATCGCGCGCTACTATGGCCTCATATGCCGCACCCAGTTCACCACCTCCGGGTGGCAGCACGGTGGCGGCAGTTTTCCAATCGAATCGAATTTCGTGCGGTGGCACGTTATCGCGAATGCCCTGGGCAAATAGCGCATCTAATAATTGTGCATTCGATTGCGCGCGCAGTTCTGTCAATTTTTTCGCGGTATATTGTGCGGATAACATGCGATATTGTCCGTCAATTAGCGCATACGGCATGGCGATCTCGGCCTGAAAAGCACCGGTTTTTCGATCCAGGACGCTTATCACTAACGTGCCCTCAGGTTGCGCTTGGAACTCATATCCCTGTTTGAGCTGTCGCGCAACACGTTCGGCAATCGCGGCTGGATCATCGGCTTTGACACTGACGAAACAATATGTTTCGTACGAGCAAGTCGCGACGTTCGAAAGGAAGAGCCATTTTACCACCGGGCCCGTGTCTTTGAAATTCCCCAATGCCAGCACGCCATCGATATCGCCTTCGCTTTGTGCTGTTTGCAATGCAGCGGCCAGCTTTTCTGGGGTGCTGAAGTCCTGCTGGGCGACCAAAGGGTGAAAAGCAAAATGCGTTTCGTCTATTGTTTCCAGCTCAAGCTCAGCGACGTCGGCCACAAACGCCAATACCGTGTGCGCGGGTATTTCCATGTTGAGCGATACCCGCGATGCGCCTAGCAGCTCGATGCCCTGCACCGAAATGCCGGTCACACTTATCAAGTCACGGACGATGTTGACAACAGGTTGGTTAGTCTGACGCACATTGAGACAGAGTTTCGAATGCGAAGGCGAATAGCGAACTTTGACGCGTGGCAACGCGCAATTGCCTTCCAAGGAGGCTAACGTAGTTGCGCCAGGCCGGACGTTACTAAAGCGATAGTTGGGATTGTCTTTGCCATCGCGCACCAGGAGTTGTAACTCTAACGTGCCGTCCGCATTCGGCTTCAGGTAGGTAATGTTATCCGGCTCGTTCTCGTCAGCAAACGGCATTCCCAGCACATCTTCGCTGCCGCAAAAAGAATCTTCGTATTGTCGTTGCCCTCGCAACACCGGTTCAGAGGCGGTAAAAACAAGCGCCCCTTGGTGCGGGCTAACAACCATGCTTTTCAGTTTGCTGCCCTCTGGAGCAATCCCAGCTGCTGGTTCGTTGTCGATTTTCACATTAGTGTCGAGGATAATATCTTCGCGTTCTTCCCTCGTAAATTTGATGCCGGCCATCTGCGTCAGCTCAATTACGCGCCATGCTGTCTGAATCGTTTTTGCATGTGCGGCACCCTGGCTTTTTAAGCGCAGATTGAACGCATTTCGATAAAAAAACTCAGCGGTAGCGAAAGTGCCGTATGCCGCAAAAGCCTCTCCAATGCGTTCAGAATTTAGTGCCGCGAGCAAGGGCTGTTCCGGCTCGTGACCCGATTGCGCGCGTGTTTGAAGTGCACCTAAAGCGCTATCGAAAACACGTTCGATCAAGTTGTACTGGCCCGATGGTTTAGCTAAATCGTTCCGTGCATCAACGCTACAAGCGTGCTCAATGTCAATCAATGCGGCTTCCACATTGCCATTGAGCCGATGCAACATCGCCCGTTCACGCAGTGCAATCGCGTACTCAATCGCGGGCGATTTTTCAGGCATAGATAGCCCAGGCCCGCCTTGGCCCGCCGACGCGGCAGCGGCATCCACTATTCGATGCCAAAGTTCGATGGCCTCGGGCAAATGCTGCTGCTGTACCAGCGAGGCGACATTTTCGGTTAGCGCGTCAATGTCATTTTGAGTAAGTAATGTATTCGATTCACCATTAGTGCTTTGTTGCGTGTTCAACACCTCTGAGTTGATCTCGATAGGCACCTTCGCCCGCGCAGCGCTAGCAGCGCTAAACAGGCTCAGGCTACTAAAAGTAACAGCGAGGATCATGTTTTTCATGCGATGTTCCTTGATTGATAGTTGTTCGACTTGCGGGGTAAACTTGGCGATGCCCGACTTAGCATCGCAATCCAGCTTGATGTGAAAACCAGAGGCTGTTTTTCTGCTAGCGCAGCAGCAATACTTTGACAGGCATCGCCGCGATGGTCGCTTGTGCCGAGCCAAAATTGCAGACACGGTAGGTCAATAAATTTGCCG